>JBMYZB010000119.1:0-5425 GCA_049609945.1 Flavobacteriaceae bacterium | reverse complement strand
GCTATGCTTCCTACTTATTTTACGACAACTATATCGGAAACGGTATTTTAATGCTTCTGCTCTGTGGATTGTTTGTTTTGCTTTACTATAAGAACGAAATTATTTTTTTGGCCTTTTTGCGTTTGCGAAAACAAGATTTTGTGGGCACTGCAAAATGGCTTAGTCGGATATCCAATCCAGAGTCAAGCTTAGTTAGAAAACAACAAGGCTACTACAATTATATGTTTGGTATTTTAGAATCGCAAAATAACTTAACAAAAGCAGAGAAATTTTTTAAAAAAGCATTGCAATTGGGTTTGTCAATGAAACATGATCAAGCGATGGCTAAGATGAGTTTGGCAGGTATCTTAATGCAAAAAAGAAGAAAAAGAGAGGCACAACAATTGCTTCAGGAGGCAAAAAAGTTAGATAAACACGGCATGCTTACAGGGCAAATGAAGCTCATGCAACAACAAATGAAAAAAATTTAGTTGCGTTGAACAGGTATTATAACTTCATAATATTTGCGTGATTTATTATTTAAATGATTTTCTAATAACCAAGGGTTGTGCAATTTCAAAGTTTTGTAGTTAATTCCCATTTCTTTTGAAAAACTAGCTATGTTGCTAATGGCAGTATCTACGCCAATCTTTTTCACTTCTGGAAGCGTGTATAAATCGCTTTTATTAAACACAAAACCAAATTCAAAGGGTTCAGACATTATTTGCTTCATAGCTAATATTCGAAATACATAGCGTCTTGTTTCTGACCCCAATAACAAATCGTAATAAGAAGAAACTTGTTGGCGGTTCAATTCACGATCAATACCATACATTCCTCTATTGTATGAAGCAGCAGCAAGTGTCCAACTGCCAAAACGTTTTTTAGCCTTTCGTAAATAACTACAAGCTACTCGGGTTGATTTTTCTAAATGGTAGCGTTCATCAACATTATTGTTTACCTCCAATCCGTATTCTCTGGCAGTGCCCCGCATGAGTTGCCAAAATCCTTTGGCCCCCTTACTTGATATAGAATTTAGCAAACCACTCTCAATCACGGCTAGGTACTTAAAATCATCTGGAATGCCCTCTTCATTTAAAATTTTTTCAATTACAGGGAAATATTTATGTGCTCTTTTGAGCATTAGCATCATATTAGATTGCCAATAGGTATTTACCAATAATTCTCGGTCTAAACGTTCTTTGACATCAGCTTCTTCAAGGGGCACTTTTTCTCCGCAAAAATCAATGGTCTTCGGAATAGGCAAGGCATATATTCTGTGCGAATCAACTAACGAATCATTCACTATATGTGCCATTTCCATCTCCTTATCCATAAATTGGAAAGCATATGTAGGAGATGAATAAAAAAAGAATAAAAAAACGATCAAATGGAAATAAACAATAGATTTTAACATTCTAAAATAAATTTTTAAAAGGTACAAAAGTTTAATTATCATTTGAAATTAAGTCTACCAATTGTTGATTAAACCATGTTGCCTGAGTCAAAATGATGGCATGACCTCCAGAAATAATATGAACCGGTTGATTTAAATTTTTAGTTGGAAAAACAGTGTCTTTATCACCATGAATATGAACTACAGAAAATATAGGCTTTTTTTGTTGCCAATGCACAAGAGCATCAATAGCCCAACGCAAATAGTCTGGATCTCGTTCTGAAAGGTATTTTTGATACATATCAAGTCGCTCTTTTAAGCGGGAACCAAAAGCAAATAATGCAAGAGCATCAATATTTTCGATCCACTGCAAAGGCAACAATTTGTGAATTTTGGTTCGATGAGCCATTTTCATTGCTAAAGGCAATTCCTCTCTCGATTTAATACTAGATACAATAATCACTTTTCGAACAGTAATTATTTTGGCCATTTCTTGCACTAAAACTCCACCAAATGAGACACCCAACAAAATAGGATTATTATCAGAAATGAAGGCACACATCCGAACAGCGTAAGCAGAAAGACTTTCGCCAGGCTCAGGGGGAATCCAATGTAATGTTTTTATTTTATAGGGATATGGCAAATCCAATAATTCAAAAATTTTTGGACTTGCTGCCATACCCGGCATACAATAAACATAATTTGGTGCCATTTTAAATTTAATTTTTAGTCATGCTTATATTTTTTTTATCTTTGCGGTCTGACTTTAATTTTTTTTAATTTAAAATAATCTTATCAAAAACTATGGACGCATTGACCTTAGTAAACAACGAATTTTTAAGACAATTTGAAATTAAACATAACAACGCTTTGGCTCGCATAGAATATTCCGAGCAAGAGCGAAAAATATTTCTTACCAAGTTAGCCATTCCCAAAGAAATTAATTCTCCAGAATTTGAAGAAATCTTTATCAAAAAAGCTTTAGAATTCATTGCTGAAAAAAATTTAAAAGTGGTTCCTACCTCGCCAAAAATTGCTGGTTTTGTTAGAAGAAACCGTTCTTATAAGTCGCTCTTACCCGTTGGTATTAAGCTGTAACCACTTGCTCTTTCACGGTTCCAATCATCGTTCCGTCTCTATCTGTTTTTTGTAATTTTACCCATATATTTTTATTAACCCATTTTGGGTTCCATTCTGTTTTAACCTTCACATAATTGGGCGTAAAACCAAACATAAAACCGTTTTTGGACTGTCCCTCAAAAAGCACTTGATGAGTTGTGTCGTAGTGCATTTCATAAAAAGCATTTCGCTTTTTAACCGACAAAATACGAAGCATTTTACTACGTTTGTTTCGAATAGCCAAGGGCACTTGATTTTCCATGGCAGCTGCTTCTGTTCCAGGGCGCTCAGAATAAGTAAAAACGTGTAAATAAGAAATGGGCAGGGTGTTTAAATAATTGTAAGTTTTTAAAAATTCATCTTCCGTTTCCCCCGGATAACCTACAATTACATCCACTCCAATACATGCATCGGGCATTTTCTTTTTTATTTGTTCTACCTTTTGGGTATAAAGAGTCGTTAAATAGCGTCTTTTCATACTCTTAAGCATTTGATCACTACCACTTTGCAAGGGGATGTGAAAATGAGGCACAAAGCGTTTGCTTTGCGCCACAAAAGATATGATTTCATCCGAAAGCAAATTGGGTTCAATTGAAGATATCCGAAAGCGATGTGCGTCAGTTTTTTCTTCTAGTGCCTGAATTAATTCAAAAAAAGTGTGTTCGTGCTTTTTGTTACCAAGTTCACCTTTTCCATAGTCGCCAATGTTTACTCCAGTTAATACAATCTCTTTGATCCCTTTATTAGTAATTGTTCTTGCATTTTCTAATATTTGAGCAACCGAGTCACTTCTGGAAATACCTCTTGCCTTTGGAATGGTGCAATAGGTACACTTATAATCGCATCCATCTTGCACTTTTAAAAAAGCTCGCGTTCTTTCACCCATAGAATAACTACTTTGAAACTGATGAGTGGCTTCAATTTCGCAGGCATGTACTTGAGCCTCTTTTTCTTTGGTTAAATGAGTGATATAATCAACCAATTTAAATTTTTCTTTGGCTCCCAAAACCATATCAACTCCATCTATAGCGGCAATTTCTTTGGGTTGAAGTTGTGCATAACACCCAATGGCCACAACATATCCTTTAGGGTTTTGACGCAAGGCCTTCTTGACTAAACCCTTTAAGCGTTTATCAGCATTTTCTGTTACTGAACAAGTATTGATTACATATACATCGGCTTTGTTTTCAAAAGGCACCTGTACATAGGCCTCCGTCTCAAAGTGCCGAGCAATGGTGGCTGTCTCAGAAAAGTTGAGTTTACAGCCCAAGGTATGAAAAGCCACAGTTGGCTTGAAAGTGGTTTGTCTCTTTTCCATTTTTAGCATCGAGCTTGTCTAGGCAAGTTTGATTATTTTTGACAAATATACCAACAATAGTAAATGCAACAAAAGTATCGGTTTTTGATCCTCCTTTTAGGCGGAACCCTCATAGTAAGCCATTGCACCAATCCACTAAAAATTGATGACACCACCGTTTTTCGTTATAATGAATATCGGAATGTAACCTCCCTAGACCCTGCTTTTGCCAGAAACCCTCAAAACATTTGGCCCATCAACCAGCTATTTAATGGGTTAGTGCAATTGGATAGCACGCTCAAAGTTAGTCCTGAAATTGCAAAAAAATGGCACTTAAGTGATGATGGTTTAACCTATACCTTTGACCTGCGACAAGATGTTTATTTTCATCCCTCTCCCCATTTTGGCTCAACAAAAACAAGAAAAGTTGTGGCTCAAGATTTTGTTTATAGTTTTAATCGTTTGCAAGACCCCCAACTGGCTTCTCCAGGACAATGGGTTATGCAACAGGTGAATCATTACAAAGCCTTGAATGATAGCGTTTTTCAAATCCAATTAAAGAAACCGTTTCCTGCCTTTTTGGGGTTGCTTTGTATGCGTTATTGCGCTGTTGTTCCAAAGGAAGCTGCTTCATTAGAGGATTTTAGAAAGTATCCTGTGGGTACAGGGCCATTTTATTTTAAACGTTGGGAAGAAAATGTAAAATTAGTTTTACGTCGCAACTCCAACTATTTTGAAAGGGATAAAAACGGCCATAGGCTTCCCTATTTAGAAGCTATTGCTATTCAATTTATTCCTGACATACAAAGCGAGTTTATTCTTTTTTTACAAAGTAAGCTTGATTTTATTAATTCTATTGACGCCTCATATAAAGACCAACTCTTAACCCCAGAAGGGACACTAAGAACAAAATATAAGGAGCAGATCAATATCCAAAAAGGACCCTATCTCAATACAGAATATTTAGGCTTTTATTTGGAGGCAAAACAAAGTCCTATATCTGATATACGCATAAGAGAGGCCATCAATATTGGTTTTAATCGAGAAACCATGATCGCTTATTTGAGAAATAATATCGGCACACCGGCCAATAGAGGATTTATTCCAGCCGGCTTGGCGGGTACTGCCAAAAAACCCTTTGTTTATGATCCCATAAAAGCCCGCGCCATGGTGGAGGCATACCGCAAAGATAAAGGCATTAAACCAGTAATCAGGATAGCTACCGATGCCAACTATGTGGACCTCTGTGAGTTTTTACAAAGCGAATTGAGTAAAATTGGACTAGAAATTCAAATTGATATCATGCCCACAGCCACCCTTAGACAAGCCAAATCGAATGGGAAATTAGAAGTTTTTCGAGCCAGTTGGATTGCTGATTACCCTGATGCTGAAAATTACCTATCCCTTTTTTACAGTAAAAATTTTTCACCGCATGGACCCAATTATACGCACTACAGCAATTCAAAATTTGATGCGCTTTACCAACAAGCCATTCAAACAAAATCTGCTAGCAAACGCATACAATTGTATAGAGCCATGGACAGTTTAGCTCTCGCCAATTTTCCTATTGTACCTCTTTATTACGATGAGGCTATTCGCTTTACACAAAAAAATGTGATGGGATTGGAAATGAA
>JBMYZB010000118.1:0-5430 GCA_049609945.1 Flavobacteriaceae bacterium | reverse complement strand
TAGACAACGCTTCTATTATGGTACCCTCTTGTTCTATTGCTGCTTGCTTTGCCATACTTATGCTGCGCCTCTGCGATTTTTATTTTTTTTCATTAAACCATCATAATGACGATTTAATAAATAAGAATTTACTTGTTGAATGGTATCTATGGCTACACCCACCATAATTAAAAGGGAAGTGCCTCCATAAAACAGGGCCCAACCTTGTTGAATGCCCATTAGCTTAACCACAATGGCTGGAAAAATAGCAATAGCAGCTAAAAATAGTGATCCAGGAAAAGTTATGTGGGACATGACCGTATCTAAAAATTCTGAGGTCTCATTACCTGGACGAATCCCAGGTACAAATCCACCACTACGCTTCAAATCATCAGACATTTTGTTGGTAGGTACTGTGATGGCAGTATAGAAAAAGGTGAAAATTATAATCAAAAGAGCAAAAACAAGATTATACCAAAATCCAAATATATCAGAGAAATTGGTTTGAATCCATTGTCCCACATTATTGTCTCCAATGGCACTGCCAATATAGGCGGGGGCAAACATAATGGCTTGTGCAAAAATGATTGGCATTACACCCGACGAATTAAGTTTTAGTGGTATAAATTGGCGAGAACCATACACAGTTCTTTCATTGGTTCCACCAGTAGTTCTTCGAGCATATTGTACAGGTATTCGGCGCACTGCCATAACCAATAAAATACAAAGTAAAATAACAACAATCCAAAGCACCAATTCAATCAAAACCAACATCAAACCACCATTATTTTCATTTACACGAGAAACAAATTCTTGCGCAAAAGACTGAGGTAGGGAAGCAATAATACCAACGGTTATTAAAAGTGAAATTCCATTTCCAATTCCCTTATCAGTTATTTTTTCTCCCAGCCACATAGCAAAAATGGTTCCTGTAACAAGAATAATTATTGAAGAAATAATAAACAAGGGACCTCTTCCTAAAAGGAAGGCGCTTTCTGGAACACCCAAAGCAGTTAGGCCATACAAATAGGCAGGGGCTTGCACCACACAAATAAGAATGGTAAGCCATCGAGTAATTTGATTAATGGTTTTACGCCCACTTTCCCCTTCTTTTTGAAGTTTTTGAAGATAAGGAACCGCAATTCCCATCAATTGGACAACAATAGATGCCGAAATATAGGGCATAATTCCTAGGGCAAAAACGGAAGCTTTGGCAAACGCACCACCTGTAAAAGCATTCAACAAACCAAGAATACTTCCGCCTCCGGCTTTGTCTCCTAAAGCCACCATTTGAACCGGATCAATACCGGGTAATATAATTTGAGCCCCAATTCGATACACCAACAACATACCCAAGGTAAGCAAGATTCGCTCCCGTAATTCCTCGATCTTATAAATGTTAATTAGTGTTTCTATGAATTTTTTCATGGGGTACTATTTACAGTGTTATGGCCTCTCCACCAGCAGCCTCAATGGCTGCTTTTGCAGAAACTGAAAATTTATGGGCGTGTATTTTTACCGGCTGGGTTAATTTTCCTCGTCCCAAAATTTTGATTAAATCATTTTTATTAGCCAAGCGCAATTCCAACATGGTAGCGTGATCTAATTCTTTTTTGATTTTTTTTGTTTCAACAAGGGCTTCAATGGTATCTAGGTTCACTCCCTTATAGGCCACTCGATTGATGTTTTTAAAACCAAACTTGGGTACACGTCTTTGCAAGGGCATTTGCCCACCTTCAAAACCAATTTTTTTAGAATATCCCGAACGTGATTTAGCTCCTTTGTGCCCTCTTCCTGAGGTGCCTGCTTTTCCAGAACCTTCACCACGGCCTAAACGTTTACCCGCTTTTTGTATTGAACCTGCTGCAGGCTTTAAATTGTTTAATTGCATCTTACTTTACTTTTATAGTTCTTGGATAGAAACTAAATGTTTTACTTTTTCTACCATCCCCAAAATAGATGGGGTAGCTTCATGCGTCACTTCTTTACCAATACCACGCAAACCTAAAGCCTCTAGGGTACGCTTTTGGTTTTGAATGCGTTTAATACTGCTGCGAACTTGTGTTATTTTTATTTGCGCCATGATTTTTTATTATCCGTTGAATAATTTATCAATTGAAATACCGCGTTGTTTGGCCACCACAGAAGGACTTCTCAACTGCAAAAGGGCGTCAAAAGTGGCTTTCACCACATTGTGCGGGTTAGATGAGCCTTGCGACTTTGAAAGAACGTTGTGAATACCTACGGCTTCCAAAACGGCACGAACAGCTCCACCGGCAATAACACCTGTACCTTCTGTGGCAGGCTTTAAAAACACTCTAGCACCACCATATTTGCCTTTTTGTTCATGAGGCAATGTTCCCTTTTCAACAGGAATTCGAATCAGATTTTTTTTAGCATCTTCAACTGCTTTAGCTATGGCTTCAGAAACTTCTTTTGACTTGCCTAAGCCTTGACCCACAACGCCGTTTTCATCACCCACTACCACAATGGCAGAAAAGCCAAAGGCACGTCCTCCTTTGGTCACTTTAGTGACACGTTGCACGCCCACCAATCGATCTTTTAGTTCTAGCCCTGCTGGCTTTACCAATTCAACGTTTTTATAATCTTGATACATAATTTCGATTAAAATTTTAAACCTGATTCACGTGCTCCGTCGGCTAGGGCTTTCACACGCCCGTGATATAAATAGCCTCCACGGTCAAATGTTATATTTTCTATGCCTGCTTTTTGGGCACGGCTGGCCAGAAGCTTACCCACTTCTTGAGCTGTAGCAATTTTACCTGCAGTGGCAGCACCATCTATGTCTTTATCACGTGAAGATGCAGCTGCCAGGGTTTTGCCTGCCACATCGTCTATGAGTTGAGCATAAATTTCTTTATTGCTCCTAAAAACCGATAAGCGTGGCTTTTCTGCAGTGCCACTAATGATCTTTCGTATTCTTTGTCGAATTCTGTTTCTACGATCTAATTTTGATAAACTCATGATACTGTATTATGCTGATTTACCTGCTTTTCTGCGGATTTGTTCGCCCACAAACTTGATCCCTTTTCCTTTATAAGGTTCAGGTTTTCTGAACGATCTTATTTTGGCCGCCACAAACCCAACCAATTGTTTGTCATGGGAGGTGAGTTTGATGATCGGATTTTTTCCTTTTTCTGAGATGGTTTCAATTTTCACTTCGGGGGCTATATCTAACAAAATGTTATGTGAAAACCCTAAGGCCAAATCTAACTTTTGCCCTTGGTTACTGGCTCGATAGCCCACACCCACCAATTCTAATTCTTTAGTGAAACCTTCATGAACGCCTTGCACCATATTAGCTATCAAAGAGCGATATAGGCCATGCTTGGCACGAACGGGTTTGGCGTCTGTATTTCTTTTTACTTCAAGTACGTTCTCGTTTTGAACCACAGTCACGTCACTGTAAGGTTGGGTTAATTCCCCCAACTTACCTTTCACGGTTACCGCTTCGGGGGTGATCGATATGCTTACTCCTTCGGGGATGTTGATCGGATTATTACCTATTCTAGACATTTTCTGATGGCTTTGAATTAATATACATAACAAATAAGTTCTCCTCCCACGTTTTCTTTAGCAGCTTGTTTTCCGGTCATCACTCCATGAGAGGTTGACACAATAGAAATTCCTAAGCCGTTTAGAACACGTGGCAATTGGTCTGCTGATCTATATTGACGCAAACCAGGGGTACTGATACGTTGAATTTTTTTGATGACCGGTTCTTTTGTTTGTCCGTCATATTTCAAAGCAATCTTAATGTTGCCTTGATGGTTTGTGGTTTCTTCAAACTTATAACTCAAAATATATCCTTGGTCAAAAAGAATTTTAGTAATCTCCTTTTTTAAGTTGGAGGAGGGAATATCTACCACTCGGTGACCTGCACTATTTGCGTTGCGAATGCGGGTTAAATAATCTGCTATAGGATCTGTAAACATTTTTTTTTCTTAATTATTACCAACTTGCTTTTGTTACTCCAGGAATCAAACCTTTGTTAGCCATTTCTCGAAAAGTAACCCGAGAAATTCCAAATTGACGCATGTAACCTTTAGGACGACCTGTTAGTTTACAGCGGTTGTGCATCCGCACTGGTGAGGCATTTCTGGGTAGCTTTTGGAGAGCTTCATAATCGCCAGCCTCTAAAAGTGCTTTACGCTTTGCCTGATATTTGGCAACAATTTTAGCTCTTTTACGCTCGCGCGCTTTCATTGATTCTTTGGCCATGCTAATTCTTTTTAAAAGGGATTCCTAATTCGTTCAACAACATTTTTGCTTCTTGATCAGTGGCGGCAGAGGTCACAAAAGTGATATCCATTCCTGAAATTTTATTCACCTTATCAATATTAATTTCAGGAAATATAATTTGCTCTGTTATGCCTAGGTTATAATTTCCTCTTCCGTCAAAACCAGAGCTTTTAACACCCTGAAAGTCACGTACACGTGGGAGAGCAGTGGTTACTAATCGGTCTAAGAACTCATACATACGTTCGCCACGTAAAGTAACTTTTGCACCAATCGGCATACCTTTTCGCAACTTAAACGATGCAACATCTTTTTTAGATACGGTAGCCACCGCCTTTTGCCCAGTGATGAGGGTTAATTCCTCAACCGCATGGTCAATTAATTTTTTGTCGGCCACGGCAGCACCAACGCCTCTACTCAAAACAATTTTTTCCAAGCGAGGCACCTGCATAATGCTTTTATAACCCAAAGTTTCTTTGAGCGCACCGGTAATTCTTTCGGTATATTCTTTCTTAAGTCGTGGGATATAGTTGCTCATAATTTATATCACTTCGTTTGATTTTTTTGCATAGCGCACTTTTTTGCTCTCTTCAATTCTGTAGCCCACCCGGGTAACCTCACCCTCTGAGGTGAGGAGTGAAAGATTAGAGATATGAATGGAAGCCTCCTTTTCAATAATACCGCCTTGAGGGTTTTGTGCATTGGGCTTAGCATGTTTTTTTACCAAATTAACCCCTTCCACAAGTGCGCGATTTTTATCAGTTATGATCTTTAAAACCGTTCCTTCAGAACCCTTGTGTTCTCCAGAAATCACTTTGATTTTATCGCCTTTTTTTATTTTGTATTTTGTTGCCATACTAGTTTTAATTAAAGCACTTCAGGCGCCAGTGAAACGATTTTCATGAATTGCTTGTCACGTAACTCTCTTGCCACTGGGCCAAAAACACGTGTGCCGCGCATTTCGCCTGTGGGGTTTAAAAGCACACATGCATTTTCGTCAAAACGGATATAAGATCCGTCAGGACGACGCACTTCTTTTTTGGTGCGAACCACCACTGCTGTGGAAACTTGTCCTTTTTTGACTTGCCCCGCTGGGGTAGCTTCCTTAACAGTAACCACAATTTTATCACCCAAAGAGGCATATCTTCTTTTGGTACCACCGAGCACACGAATGGTTAATACTTCTTTGGC
>JBMYZB010000117.1:0-5473 GCA_049609945.1 Flavobacteriaceae bacterium | reverse complement strand
TACTGAAGGTAACTTTCAGCTGATAAGGCTAATAATCTTTTCTAAGGGTTTCAAATTTTTGTTTTAATTGTAAAAGGTCTTCTTGTGCTTTTTGCGCTTCTTCTTCAGAGGTGGCTAAATCAAATTGTTCCAAAAGCAGAAGGGTTTCAAAAGAAAAATCGGTAAGTTTTGAAACTTGCTGATAGACCTTTAACATGTATTGGTTTTTGTCTGCGCCTTTTAACAGGATTTCAATTTTTTGGTTGTTTAAGGGGTTTTCTTCACGATGCTTTTTGGCAGCTACCAGTTTTTCAGCGTAGCGTTTGGCCCAAGCCCCTTTTTGATTGGCTTGGGGCAAGTCAATAAGCAGTTCTTCTTGAGCGTTGGGATTTTTCTTCAAGGCATTTCGATGGCTTTTATCTACCACAAAGGCATTTACCCAACTGCCCACTGGGGCTTCTAGTGCATCGATAAAACTGTTTGAATCGGCTGCCCATTCTGGACCAAACGTGCGGTGTCGAAACACGCTTTTGTATTCTTCTTTAGCCCGTTTTTCTCCGCTCCAGGTATATTCGGCAAAAGCACTAATGCCTCTTTTATAAAGTTCAAAGTGGGGAGAGTCATCATCCCAAAGGGTTAAAAGCAAACCACTCAAGTTTTCGGCTATGGAAGAGAGGGCAAAGGTTTTAATATTATCAATGTTTCCTTCTCTTAGTGGCATTAAAGTCCATCTGGTTTGCCCGGCAGTAGCACCCATCACTTGGAGTCCGTTTTTTGTGAACCATTCCATGGCTTTTTGGTTGCCATAGGTTTGGGGGGTATGATAATTCCACCGCATATAAATGCAGTTTTTTGGAAATTTTTCTAAAAAGGCATTGAGTTTAGGCTCATTAACTTCCCAAATTGAATCTACGGCAGCTTCAGAAATGGAGGTATTGTATATAGGACGCATTACATCTGCTTCTTTGAGTGGCATATCATCCCAAAAAATAGGAATTCGATTGTGTTCTTCAGCATATGCAGAGACTTTATTGAGCCAGTAAAGTTGAAGCTCTAGGGCCGATTGGCCACTATTTCTTCCAGTAGTTTTCACTTCATCACCACCCACATGAAGGTATTTTCCATGGGGTGTAATCGCTAAGGCTTCGTCATAGAGGTCAAATTGAAGCGCATAGGTTTTTGGGTCTAAGGGGTTAAAGGCCCAATCGCTTTCAGGGTCATCTCTTAAATCGAAATTTTTAGGGTGTTTTAAAACGAAAGAAGCATGACCCAAGCCTTGTACCAAAGGGCTTATACTAATATGGCGTTGCTGAGCATAGTTGCTAATGGCCAACCACTGTTCCGCCGTGAATGCATCGGCGGCTCCAATCTCGGGATGGGTTTCGTATTTTAATTTATCTTCAATTTCTAGAATAACCCCATTTATTTTTTGGCGGGCCATTACATCAATTAAGTCATAATAATAAGCCTCTTTGTCGAGGTGGTGTTTAACATCCCAATGCACACTCCTATATGCTAATTTTGGGAAGTCTTTGATTTCCGCTAAGGGCAAATTGACCCCTTGTAGGGCAGCATCTTCGGCCAGTTGATCTAATGTTGTAAAGGCATAAAACAAGCCAGCTTTATCTTTGGCTTCAATAGCTATTTTTTGTTTGCTTATGTCTAAAAAATAGCCCTCTGCAGGTAAGTTTAAATCTTCGTTAATCAAAAAGCTCACTTGTGCTTCTGATTCATCACTTGTAGTTTTTATTTGTTGCGTATAATCAAAGCGCACTGGTAAAGCTTCTTGGGTGGGGCTAAAGGCTAAAACCAAGTCTTGAGGTGCTAGATCAGAATAGTTTTCACTTATTTGGCCTTCTTGTGGTGCAGGCAATATCAAAAAGGTTCCTTTTTTAGGATTTTGACAAGCAAATATAACGAGCCCTAAAGCAATTAGTAGTGGTTTGAATTGATTCATAATTTTCTTATTTTAATATTTCTAAAGGCTAACGAACTACCGTGGTCTTGCAGCCCAATATAACCAGATTTAAATTTGCCATAATCGGTGTTTAATTTCCATTTACCAGAATTTTTTTTAGCATACCAAGCTTCTGTCCAAGGCTCAAATTCCAATACTTTTTTTTCGTTGAGCCAATGCTCTACCTTTTTTGTGGTAAAAACAATTTTAGAAGAATTCCATTGGCCGGTGGGATACAATATTTTTTGTGCCGGATCTGCAGCGTGCATCGCATAGTCGGCAGCAGTTTGTTGCAAAGGTTTTAGTTCGCTCGGATTTTCGGTATATCCCAAGCTAAGGTTATAGGCTGTGATATCGTCATATTGAGTATAATTTTCATCATCAATAATTTGATATTCGGGGGCTACCACGGGAATCCCGTCATAGCCTTCTTTCACATGATAAAAAATACCACTATTGCCCCCAGGTGGAATTTTCCATTCCAAATACAATTCAAAATTATCAAACTCTTCTGCGGCATAGATCAGATCGCGACTACCCTTGTAGTTGTATTGATCTTCGGTTATTTTTTCTGAAATAAAGGTGAGCGTATTGTCAACAATGCCCCAACCGGGAGGGAGGGCTTCTCCATTGTAGGCTCGCCACCCTGCTGTGCTGGTCCCGTCAAAAAGTATAATCCAATCATCTGCAGGTTTAGATTGATTTTGTTGACACCCTAGCATGAAGCCAAGGGTTACCAGAAAAAAAAGATTTGTTTTCATAATTTATTGGGTATTAAATGATGAGGCAGGTAGCCCCTCTTGGTTAAAAAGACTTGCTTCAACATAGTTTTTCCATCCATAGCGAACATGTTTTGGCTGCTTCACTTTGGGATTGGAAACAACAATGTGTTGTTCTACAATTTTTGCTTTTGCCGGAAAGAAGTTTCCTTGCGCATCGCCAATTTCAAAGCCGGTAAGTGCCCCTTTTTGTTGCAAACCACTCTCTGCAAAATCAAAATAGACTTTCACACTGCGTTGAGTAAGCTCGTGTTTCTTGTATAAGGGACCACTAGGTACAAGATCTTGTTGGCCGTAATCATGATGTAAAGCAAGACGAGCCAAGCGCACCCCCACATCTTGTTTATTGGCGGGATGAATGTCTTCCTCTTCACCAATATCTAAAGTTACTGCCATGCCTGTGTTGGCCACGGCTAAACTTTTTCTTTGTGCCTCTCGTAAGGCTTGTGATTCTTGTTTTGGACTGTATTTGTAGGGTGCAATTTGCACAAAATAAAACGGAAACTCAAGGCCACCCCATTGTTGGCGCCAATCTGAAATCATACTGGAGAACAATTCCTGGTAATCTTGGTAGTTATTTACATTACTTTCTCCCTGATACCACAAGGCTCCTTTGATGGTATAGGGCACCAAAGGTTTAATCATTTTTTCATTGAGAATACCAAACGCATTAGGGTTGTTTAGGGTAATACCATAACTTAAATTATTGTCTAAATAGCCCTCGTTTTGCAATAATTCGGCATTGGTGTAAGGGTGCTGATAGAGATATCCATTGATGTGAAAAGCTTGTTGTTTAAAATGCCAAATCCCTTCTTCTATAGAAGTTAGTTGGCTGTTGTTTTCAAGATAAATATTACCTCTAAAGCCTCCTCCTCCTCCTGTATCTATCACTCTAACCGCCAAGGTGTTTTCGCCTTCTTGCAAAAGATTTTGGGGTATGGTAAAGCGCACTTGACTACAGCAATCCCAAGATTGTCCAATTAAAACACCGTTCACATAGGTTTGGTTCCAATCATCCACACCGCCTTCATAAACCAGTTCATAAACCCCCGATTGAAGTCTGGATAAGTCAAATTTTTTACGATACCATACCACACCGTCATCACCCCATTTGTTGTTGTTAAATAGGGATTCAAAAGGTAAAATCATTTGACCGGAGCTGATGTCTTTGGTGTTTTTTAATTGGATGCCTGTCCATGCATCAGTGTTTAAATCAACTTGTGCAAAATGACTGTCATTTAAAGATAAATTTTGAAAACCGAGGGTGTCATTGGGTTGAGGCAAAAGCACTTCAGCTTGTCCCAAAAAGGTGGCATTGCGTTTTTGGATGGAATCATTATACTTTAATTTTTTTGTTTTAATATTTTCATAGCTGCCTAGGTCAAGCAGTTCTTGTACCGCTTCTTTGGTCATTTCGTGTTTGGCTAGTTCTTCTAAACGCATCCAAGCCTCCACGCGAGTGCCTCCCCAACTGCTGTTTATAATGCCCACCGGAACGCCAAGTGTTTGATAAATTTCACGAGCAAAGAAATAGCCTACAGCACTAAAGGTTTTAATATCTTCTGGTTGTGCAACTTGCCATTGAACACTTTCAATTTTCTGCCCAATCAAATCACGAGGGACAGAAAACATACGAATGGCATCATAATTGGCATTGGCAATTTCTTCTTCTTGATTATTTATGCGATTACCTAAAGTCCATTGCATATTGGATTGCCCGGAGGCCAGCCAAACCTCACCAACCAACACATCGGCAAGTGTAAATTGCTGCTCTCCCGATTGTATTTCTATCTCAAAAGGGCCTCCAAAGGTTGGTGTTTCTATTATGGCAGTCCATTTTCCTTGGGCGTCAGCTAAGGCTTCAGCTTGGGCGCCCCAAGAGGCTTCAACACGAACATTTGCATCCGGATGTGCTGTTCCCCAAATGGGAACAGTTGCTTCTTGTTGTAAAACCATATGGTTTGTAAAAAGGGGGGCAATGATTAAAGGAGCCGGGGTTGAACAAGCCCAAAAAACAATTGAGATACTTATGCAGAGTACCCAAGATCGAATAAATACCATGTATGTCTATTTAAAGTTTTAAAGCTAATCAAAATTAATCAAATAGACTCCTTTTGGATTTCTGACTATGGGCTGAAAAAAGCCTCTTCTGAGATCACAATAAAATTGCCTTCCATTGCAGCATCATAGAAAAAAGTAAAAGTGTGCTTTTCGCCAAAATTGACCACTGTTTTTTGTTTGTCTTCATAAAAAAATTCCTTTGATTTATATTGGACATAAATGCGGTCAATAGGAAGTTTTTCAAACATGTATTCTTCGTTATTGCGAATATAAATATGGGAGATGTATTTTTTGTATTGGTCACGAATACACACTATAATGTCGTGATCAACGGTGTTTTTTACCAACAAAGAGGCATTGGAATTTTCATTAATTACATCTGCCGGAAACCTGTGGGCAAATGTTTTGTCTCCAGTTTTACCTCTTTGAGCGGGGAGTACTAAAGGCAGTGAAAATAGGATTATAAATGTAAAAATTTTTTTCATGGTGAGAGTTTTTGGTTAATCATTAAGTTCTATTAAATGTACAAAAAATACAAATAAAAAAGTGCTTTTTAGCGATTAAGCCAATAGGTCATTTTCAAATTGATACTGCGGTATCTCGGCAGGACTTGGGGGAGGGTAAAGTAGTTGTTGTTATAAACAATATAAAGATCTGAAAGCGGGGCAAAACGCCACTGTAAACGCGAATTGAAACC
>JBMYZB010000116.1:0-5597 GCA_049609945.1 Flavobacteriaceae bacterium | reverse complement strand
AATTTTTGCTGACGATGTGAAATGCTCTCATGGGTGCACGGTGGGGCAATTGGATGAAGAAGCTCTATTCTATTTACGCTCTCGAGGCATTCCAAAAAAAGAAGCCAAGGCCTTATTGACCTATGCTTTTGCTAACAATGTGTTACAAAGCGTGCAACTCCCCTCATTGAAAAAAAGGATCAATCAACTCATTGCCGATAAGTTGGGTGTAAATTTGGGTTTTGAAATATAGGGATGGAAAACCACACAGCCATACGCGAAGATTTTCCTATACTCTCCAGAGAGGTGAATGGTCAACCATTGGTTTATTTTGACAATGCAGCCACTTCACAAACGCCAAAGCAGGTTATTGACAGCATTCGATATTATTATGAGCATTACAACGCCAACATTCATCGTGGGGTACATGCCCTAAGTCAAGAAGCTACAGAAGTATATGAACAGGCCCGAAAAAAAATTCAAGCTCATTTTAATGCTGCGCACGCCCATGAAATTATTTTCACTTCTGGAACTACCCATGCCATCAATATTGTGGCCTCAGGTTATGCAACGCTCTTGCAAAAAGGAGATGAATTGTTGGTCTCTGCCCTAGAACATCACTCCAACATTGTGCCTTGGCAAATGCTGTGTGAAAAAACAGGAGCCGTTTTAAAGGTAATTCCTATGACCCCTTTGGGTACTTTAGATATGGAGGCTTATGCCAGCCAGCTTTCCGATCAAACAAAATTGGTTTTTGTAAACCACGTGTCCAACGCCCTAGGCACCATCAACCCCATTGAAAGGATTATTGAAAAAGCTCATAAGGTTGGTGCTCAGGTCTTGATTGATGGCGCCCAAGCCGCACCTCACATTAAAGCCGATGTGCAAGCATTGGACGTTGATTATTATGTTACATCTGCGCATAAACTGTGTGGTCCTACCGGCGTGGGAATGCTTTATGGCAAGACCGACTTACTCAACACTTTACCTCCCTATCAAGGCGGGGGCGAAATGATTGCTGAAGTAACTTTTGAAAAAACAACCTATGCAGATCTGCCTCATAAATTTGAAGCCGGTACGCCCAACATTTCAGGGGGCATTGCCTTTGGTGCCGCTCTAGATTATATGAACAAAATTGGAATTAAGACAATTGCTGCTTATGAAGACAAATTGCTAACCTATGCCACTCGAGAATTAAAAAAAATTGAAGGGTTAAAAATTTATGGCGAAGCGCCTCAAAAAACAGCCGTTATTTCCTTTAATGTGGAAGGGTTGCACCCCTATGACGTGGGCACTATTTTAGATCAAATGGGTATTGCTGTTCGCACCGGACATCACTGTGCCCAACCCATCATGGATTATTATCAAATTCCCGGAACCATTCGCGCATCTTTTTCTTTTTACAACACTTTTGATGAAATTGACCGCCTTGTTGCGGGGGTGCAAAAAGCAAAACAAATGTTGCTATAAATCAAACTCTTGTTATCATGAAAAGCATCACTCAAGCCCAGCAAGACATCGTAGAAGAATTCAGCTTTTTTGAAGATTGGATGCAACGCTACGAACACATGATTGAACTAGGAAAAAGTTTGCCCTTGATTGATCCAAAATACAAAACGGATGACCATATCATTAAAGGCTGTCAAAGTAAGGTCTGGGTACATGCCGATTTAAAAGAGGATAAGCTCTTTTTTACCGCTGATAGTGATGCCATTATCACTAAAGGAATTATTGCTATCTTAATTCATGTCTTTTCAGGGCAAGCCCCACAAGCTATTCTTGAGGCAGAAACAGCATTTATTGACCAAATTGGATTGAAAGACCATCTTTCTCCTACTCGAGCCAATGGATTGGTATCTATGATTAAACAAATCAAAATGTATGCTTTGGCATTTCAAACTCAAATTCAATAAGTATGGAACAAAACACTAGGGAAACCGCAGCACTTGGAGATAAAATTGTGAATGTATTAAAAACTATTTACGACCCAGAAATTCCTGTTGATATTTATGAGTTGGGCTTGATTTATGATGTTTTTGTGAATGAAGACGATGAAGTAAAAATTTTGATGACCCTCACCACTCCCAATTGCCCCGTAGCGGAAACCCTCCCTGTGGAAGTGGAAGAAAAAGTAAAATCATTGGATGAGGTTAAAGACGCTACGGTAGAAATAACTTTTGACCCTCCTTGGAGTCAAGACCTGATGAGTGAAGAAGCTAAACTGGAATTAGGAATGCTTTAAAATGGCCGATACTATCATAAATAGAGTGGCACAAAGCGCCTTGATTCAACTCGATTTGGAAGCATTCTATCCCTCCGGAAAACGCACCCTTTTAGATATAGCACAATGGTTAGAAGAGGGTTTTTTGCTCAGAGAAAAAGAATTTCGAGCGCAGTTAAAAGCCCATAATTGGAATCAATATCAAGACCATTTTGTGGCCTTGAATTGCAGCACCCAAGCCATTGTTCCTGCTTGGGCAACTCTTTTAATTACAACCTACTTAACTCCCGTTGCTCAAAAAATTGTTGAAGGTGATTTAAGCCAACTCGAAAATGCCCTTTATGCCGACTGGATGGCCACTTTTGATTGGTCTTCTTTTAAAGATAAACCTGTGATGATTAAAGGCTGCGCTGAAAAACCCATACCAGAAAATGTGCTGGTGCAGGTTGTTCAAAAATTACAGCCCCTTGCTAAAAGCCTGTTTTATGGAGAGGCTTGTTCCTCTGTGCCGCTCTGGAAAAAGTAAGCTCTCATGGCAGCGCCCAAACAAAAAATTTTAATCTGCACCTATTATTGGCCACCTTCCGGAGGTTCGGGTGTGCAACGCTGGTTATATTTTGCTCACCATTTACAAGCCTTGGGGTGGGAAGCCATTGTACTTACGGTTGATGAGGCGCAAGCTGCCTATCCTGAACGAGATAACAGTTTGTTAACCTTAACCAAAGGAATAAGAGTCTATCGCACCCCCACTAGGGAACCTCTCCGTTTTTATTCCCGCTGGTTTTCTAAGAACGGTATTCCAAAAGGAGCTGTGCCTCAAAAAACATTTATGCAACGCATAGCGGCCTGGATCAGAGGTAATTTATTTATCCCCGATGCACGAAAAGGGTGGGTGCCTTTTGCCTTACGCCAGGCCCGTGAATTGTTAGCCACCGAATCTATTTCGCATGTTGTGACCACCGGACCGCCACACTCTACTCATTTGATTGGCACGGCACTTAAAAATGAGTTTAAACTCCATTGGACAGCCGATTTTCGCGACCCCTGGACAGACCTTTTTTATAACAAGGCTTTTTATAGATCTTCCTATGCCCAAAAAAAAGACGCTCGTTTGGAAAAAACGGTCTTAGAAAATGCCGATGCTGTTTTAACCACCATTGGCGATACTTTTCATAAAAGTCTTCAAAATAAAGTGCATAAAAAAATAAAGCTTTACGCCTTGCCCAATGGTTATGATGCCGAGATGATGGCCCAGATAAAACCCCAAAAGCCGAAGACCTTCCACCTGGTGTTTACAGGTCTTTTAACGCCAAATCAAGCCTATCGGACTTTGCTCAGTGCCCTGCAAGGCTTTTGCAAAGCCCATCCTAAGACAACAATACGGTGGAGTTTGGCCGGATCTGTGACTCATGCCATTCTTCAAGAAATGAAAGCTGCATTGCCCAATGTAGAGCTCCATTATTTAGGTTATTTGCCCCATGCCAAAGCGGTAGCCTTGATGAAAAGCGCCCATTTGCTGGTGAACTTTATTTTTGAAGGGGCACATCAACAGATGCTCTCAGGAAAGCTGTTAGAATATCTGGCCACCCAAAACCCTATTTTATCTTTAGGAGACCCTCAATCGCCCGCCGGAACATTTTTAGCCCAAGCCACCCACGCAAAAATGATCCATCCACTAAACCAAGAAGCAATAATTGCCTTTATAAGCACCGCTTTTAAAGAGAAGGAAAGCCTTAAAAATCATTTCCCACAGCTAGAACAATGGAGTAGAAAAGCCCTCACCCAACGCTTGGTGGAGGAGGTACTTTTAACACAATAAGAAACCCATTTCCTGCTTGCCTACCTTTAGGCAGGATAGTGTTGCCTGCCTGGGCCTAACTTCTTCTTTTCTTTCATGTGAATCCCATAAAGAACCGACTAGTTTTTCCGAATTACCAAAAGAATAGTTCGGTGCAGTATCGATGAAATTTACTCCTTCCCCAATCGCATGCGATAAGACACTCAGATGATTTTTGCCATGGATGGACATTCTGTACATACCCATCCCAATTCGATTTAAATTATTTTTCATAGATTTGTTTTAACCTGAATCTAAATCTACTTATATCGTAATTATATGAAAAAAAATAATAATTACACTTTGTGTCTGGACTATAACTTCAAATTATTTAATAGCACAAGACTATTTCTCAAAACCCAATTATGTTGCTTTAGATCTTTCTGAAGATAAGCAAGAGTATTTAATCCAATCATTGGATTCTCTGTTTAAGCAGATAAATGAAAATAGGCTAGATTCCCAATTTATTTCTTCAAACAAAGCGAGTTTTACCTTTTCCATTCTAAGTCAAGTTCAGTCATATGAAGTAAATAAAGATTCTCTTCATCAAACAAAAAAAGATAAGCAACTCATTAATTTTTATCCCATTGGAAACGATGTATTTCATCTAGATTTTAGTTTTCTCAACCCAACTGAAATAGGATATGTTGTTTTTTATTTTTTAAGCCTTATCGCTAACGATGAGGGAAACAAGTTTACTTTTGAAAGCCCCCTTGATTATAGAACAAGATATTGGAAGTCAGAAAAGATAGGAAATATCACTTATCATTTCCGTGACACTATCCAGATCAATAGAGCGCAACTATTTGATAAGAAAAACACAGCAATTGCAAATAAGTTTGGTCTTGAACCTGATGCCTTAGATTTTTATATGGTTGACAATCATCAAGAATATTTGAATTTAATAGGAATAAATTACCAAGTTTACACCAACGGAAAGTATAGAACGGGTAATGGTGTGAGTTTTAACACCATTTTTTCGATAATGAATAACGAAGATTTTTCTCATGACATTTTTCATTACTATTCAGGAAAAATTAATGAAAGAGAGAATCGAAATTGGATAACGGAAGAAGGCGTCGCTTATCTATGGGGAAACGCCTATTACACCGATAAAAATGGGGAGATGATCGAAATGAATCAAATGGTTTCCACCCTTAAAAATCACCTTAAAGAAAACCCAAACACGAGCTTATTCAGTCTCTTTGAAGACAATCCCAAAATATTCAAACCCTTAGCTTCAGAGATTTCCGTACGTTCTGTACTTTCTGCAATTATAGCTAATAAAGTAGAGGATAAAAAAGGAATTGAAGGAATAATGGAATTAATCAATGCAGGAGGGGGTGAGGAATTGGTGAAAAAATATTTAGCTGTGACCGATAAATTAATCGGAATAAACAAAAAAAACTTTGATGCAAAAGTTAATGAATTGATAAATGATTTTGAATGAAAAAAATGAATGATAATTTTAAACTATTGGACGAACATTTTATTAAAGGGTAAGAGGAAATGGTTTTTAGCACAAAATCATTGATCTTTAAAAAATGATCAAATTTTTTT
>JBMYZB010000115.1:0-5620 GCA_049609945.1 Flavobacteriaceae bacterium | reverse complement strand
ATACACCTTTGGGTGAAGTGGTAGGCCTTGATGGATGTGTTATTTTCTACTTACCGGCTAAAAACTTTAATGTTTTTAAAACGGAACGCTGCATTGGAGAAAACAGCATCACCCTTCAGGTGCAAGACCCATCCTACACCTACAATGTGGCTGTTTCAGGAGCTGCCAATACCAATGAAAGCTTTACAGGCTCGACTTGGGAATTAGATAATCTATCAGGTGGCACTTATTCGATTTGCATCACGGTTGATGGTGTTGATGAAAATATCTTCCAGCGTTGTTTTGAAATTAGCATCACCGATCCAGAGCCGCTCAATGTATATGCCATGGCAAATCTCGATAATCAAACGGTTACCTATAATTTAAAAGGAGGTTCTGTTTATAAGATCACCCACAATGGTAAAACCACCCAAACCCAAAACCCCACGCATACCATTGCCTTAGAAAAAGGGATGAATAAAGTGACCATTACCACTGGAGTGGCCTGTCAGGGTATTTTTGAGGCAACCTATCTCAATTCTTATGAAGTGCAAATGGCTCCCAACCCCTTTAAAGAGCAATTGATCTTTAATGTGGGGGGCACCGATAGGGATGTTAAGGTAGAGATTTATGCACCCGATGGACGACTGATGAAGACCGCACCGTTTATTCTAAGCACTTCAAATCGCATAATAGTACTTCCAACAGATGATTTGATCCAAGGCAGCTATTATATAAAAGTACTGGGAGAGAACACCGATCAATCGTTTAAAGCCATAAAAGAATAGTCTATGAGAAAAAGTCTTTTGATTTATGTAGCGTTATTTTTTGTTTGGAGCTGCACCCAAGACCCGTCAGATCCCACGGTTCCGACCTTGCAGTTTCCGGCCAATAATGAAGCTTGTTTGGAAGGCGAATCATTAAATGACACGCAAAAAAATGTACCCTTCCAATGGACACAAAGCAGCAATGCAGAAAGTTATGAGATCACGATACGAAACCTAGCCACACAAAGCGAACAGCTCTATAACAGCACCACCAATGGGCAAACCATAGCCCTCTTAAAGGGGAATCCCTATGCATGGTCTGTGAGTGCCTTAGGTGTGGCAGGCACCCAGCCAGCCACTAGTGACACATGGAAATTCTATTTGGCAGGCGATAATGAAATTAACTATGCGCCCTTTCCACCAGAACTGATCACCCCACGTTCGGGCGCTACGCTCACCCCCAACACCGACGGAGAAATTACCTTAAGTTGGTCAGCCTCAGATGTGGATGGTGACCTGATCAGTTTTACGGTTTATTTAGACAAAACCAATGGCAGCACCAAGCTAAAAGACCTAGCCTTTGAAAGTGAAACGATGAGTTTGAATGTGGCTGTAGACCTAGGAAGTACCTACTACTGGAAAGTGGTGGCCACCGATGCCAACAACAACGCAAGTGACTCTGGTGTATATGGGTTTAGGACGAATTAATTCCAATCCACCACACATTCCTTTATAAATTCTAACAGTTACCCAAATAACTTGGTATATTAATTTTATATTTAAATAAAAAATTATGCAAGCAAAATCTATGTCTCGCTTCACCCGATGGGTGATGTCTTTCTTTTTAGTATTTCATCTCACTATATCGGCTCAACAATTCGTTTCAACTAACCCCCAATCCGTTGGCTTCTCTTCTGAGCGATTGGAAACGCTCACTAATGCACTCCAAGATTATGTGGATCAAAATAAACTTCCAGGCGCGGTTGCCTTGGTGGCTCGAAATGGAAAAATTGCCTATTGGGAAACAGTGGGTTTCCAAGAGGTAGAAAAAAGGAAGGCCATTCAAAAAAATACGCTTTTTAGAATTGCCTCCCAAACCAAAGCTTTGGTGAGTGTAGGCATTATGATTTTACAAGAAGAGGGAAAATTATTGATCACTGATCCTTTGAGCAATTATATTCCTGAATTTGAAAATACTACGGTGGCAGAGCCAACTGAAGAAAGCTATAAAGTAGTACCTGCCAAACGGAAAATCACCTTGCGGGATTTATTAACCCATACTGCAGGGATTGATTATGGTTGGGGAACCGCTAGCGATGTTTGGAAAGCTGCAGGTATTCAAGGGTGGTATTTTGCCGATCGCACAGAGCCGATTTTAGAAACAGTAAAGCGTATGGCCTCATTGCCCCAACAGGCGCAGCCCGGTACTGAATTTGTGTATGGTTACAATACTGATATTTTAGGAGCAGTGATTGAAGTGGTTTCCGGCCAGAGCCTAGCCGATTTTTTACAGCAACGCATTTTTGACCCCCTAGGCATGAAAGATACTCATTTCTATTTACCTAAATCCAAAGCGGATCGCTTGGCAGTGGTCTATTCGCTCACAGAGAAAGGTCTTGAGCGTGCGCCAGACGTTGGCACCATGGTAAGCCAAGGAGCCTATGTAAATGGGCCGCGACAAAGCTACTCTGGTGGGGCAGGATTGCTTAGCACCGCAGAAGATTATGCCACCTTTTTACAAATGATGCTTAATAAAGGGAGCTATAATGGTCATCGGATTCTCTCCCGAAAATCAGTGGCTTTAATGACCCAAAATCATTTAGGTGATGTTGTTTTTCCTTGGACACCCGGCATGGGCTTTGGTTTAGGTTTTTCAACCGTAGAAGAGGTGGGGCGAAGAGGTCAACTAGGCTCTCATGGCGAGTTTGGATGGGGCGGTGCTTATCATTCAACTTATTGGGTGGATCCTGCTGAAAAAATGGTGGTCGTTTATTTTACCCAGGTTATTCCGGCCAACAATCTAAACGATCATGAAAAACTTAGAGCATTGATTTACCAAGCTTTGGTAGATTGATCTAGGCCAATCAAATTGGCTAATTTTGAGGAACAGCATAATCCAATTGTAGACCCACCGACGTACGCGGTAAAAATCCTTCCCACGGGTCTTGAGTTCTCAAAGTGCTTGTGTCTAAAAATGGAAGATAGGCTGTGTTGTTTTTCAATTTTACCCCTAAAAAAGCAGTTACAAAATGTTGGTTAATGTTATTGATTCTTCGCATATCCCAAACCGAATCGGCGTAACGTAAATATTCGTTAATATCTAATTCTTTTTGAAGGGCTTCTTGGGGTGGTGGATTGGGAGCCACATTGTGTCTTGCTTGTGCATAGGTCAACAAATAACGCTCTGCATTTAAAGCACCTTCATAAAGGGCTTTTATTCCTTTTTCATAGCCGGAAATATCATCTTCACTACCTGCCACAAAAAAAGTGGGTATTCGAAGTCCTTTCAGACCTTCTGTATTCCAAACACCACGTTCCATACCCCATGGAGCAAAGGCCACGATGGCTTTTATACGGGCATCAAAAGAAGCTTCAAAATTGGGGTCTCCCATCATGCGTTGTTCTAAGGCCTTGCTGCCTCTTGTGATGCGTTCAAAAAAGGCTACTGCCTCAGGACTATAGCCTGCTCCACCCACATTTAGGGCGCCATAACCCCCCATAGAATAGCCCACCAAACCAGTGTTGTTAGCATCTGCCAAACCAAATAAAAAATGACCTTTCTTTTGAGTCATTTCATGTATTTGCTCTAACACAAACAAATCGTCTAAGGATCTGTTCAGTAAGGTGCTAGGAAAGGCGTTGGCATCTCGAAAAGTAGAATCTGTGTGATCAATAGATACCACAACATATCCCTTTGAGGCTAAATTTTCAGTGAGGTAGGTCATTAAATAGCGTGATCCAGTGTAGCCATGCGAGACAATAACAAGAGGGAAAGGTTTTGCTGTTTGCAATGGAGTAGCTTGACGAGTGGCTCTTCCGAAAAAAGTGAAAGGAATTAAAGGACGCTTTGGATCGTTTTGATTGCCCATAACTTCATGATACTTCTCCAGTGTTGTATCCCCTACAGAAGGCATGGCGGGATACCACACCTCAAGGGTTAGGGGGCGGTCATAATAAGCAGGCTTTTCTGCACTGCTATTTAAAATATCAAGTTGGTTTTTATGGTAAACGGTTAGTGTGCGGACCCCCACATTAAAATCTCCCCGGGCAGCCAATATTGGAGCATCAGGTAATGCATCCCCATAGACAAAAGGAGTGTCTTGAGCATTGACGAAACAAAAAAACAGTAGTATAAAGAAAGTATATCGTATCATTTCGTAAATTTTTTCTAATCAAATATATTCAATTCATCTTCCCTAGGGTTACACAAAGTTATCAATTTCAGTGGGTCAACATCAAACGCTTTTTTTACCAAGAATGGGCTGTTTTTTTGTAAATTTCGTTTGTTAAAAAAAAAGAAAATGGATTGTGCGAGACTATTATTGGGATTTGCAGGGCTGTGGCTTACTGCGTGTTCTGTCTCGTTACCTCAGGAAGTTGAGATAGCTTATGCAACGCTTCCAGAAGAAGTGGATTTTAATTATCATGTAAAACCTATTTTATCCGATCGGTGTTATCAATGCCATGGCCCTGACGAAAACACCCGAAAAGCAAATTTGCGTTTAGACCTTGAAGAAGAGGCTTTTAAAAAATTAAAAAGCGGCCATAGAGCCTTTGTTTCGGGGAATGTTTGGAAATCGGAAAGTATTCATCGCATTTTAAGTAATGAGGCAGAAAAAGTCATGCCGCCTCCAGAATCTAAATTGAATTTAACGCATCGTGAGAAAGCCTTGTTAATAAAATGGGTAAAACAAGGGGCGCAATGGAAGCCTCACTGGGCATTTATTGCCCCTCAAAAAAACCAAAAATATTCCTCCAATATAGCCATTGGACACCCCATAGATTTCTTTGTGGAAAAAGAAATGAAACAACAGGGACTTACATTTTCTTCACCTGCAGAAAAGGCTACACTTTTGCGTCGGGTGAGTTTTGATCTCACTGGTTTGCCACCCACTCTAGAAGCTTTAGATCGTTTCATGGCAAATCCTACAACCACTGCCTTTGAAAAAGAGGTGGACCGCTTGCTTGACTCTGATGCTGCTGCTGAACGCTTGGCTCTTGATTGGCTTGACTTGGCCCGCTATGCTGACTCACACGGGTTACATGCAGATGGTGAACGTATCATGTGGCCATGGCGTGATTGGGTGATTAAGGCGTTTAAAGAAAATATGCCCTATGATCAATTTGTGACTTGGCAATTGGCTGGAGATTTATTGCCTAACGCCACCAGAGAACAAAAACTAGCCACAGCATTTAATCGTAACTCTCCTATGACCGCCGAAGGAGGGGTGATTGATGAAGAATGGCGACTGCATTATGTTTTTGATCGTACTGAAACACTAAGTACTGCTTTTATGGGCTTGACTGTGGCCTGTGCGAAATGCCACGATCATAAATTTGACCCCATTTCACAAAAGGAATACTATCAACTTTCAGCCTTTTTTAACAATATCAGAGAGTTGGGTATGACCGGAGACGACGGCAACTTTGGTCCCTTATTGCTATTGCCGGATGTACAACAAGAAAAAGAACTAGCCAAACTGGAAGCCCGAATCAAAGAAGCTGAGGCTCAACAGCAACTCACCCAAAAAGAATTAGAAACTTTTTATGCTTACTCAGAAAAATTACCTGGGAAGAATCTTTTAAAAGAGGGTTTATTAGCCCATTATTCTCTCGAAAATCTCCAATCACAGAAAAATAAAAAAGGCTTTTGG
>JBMYZB010000114.1:0-5628 GCA_049609945.1 Flavobacteriaceae bacterium | reverse complement strand
CATATTTAAGAATTTAGACATCACATTGACAATATCTTTCATACCTCCATTCATGCTGCCGGTGTGCAGGTCTGTGCTTATGGTGTTGGGTTTTAATCCCTGCTCCATTGCTGGAACTGCTTGCTCGAAGACAAAACTTCCTCCTCCATGCCCCACATCAAAAATAATCCCTCTTTCTTGGGCTTTGAATACGTAGGGTCTAACTTTTCCAGATTCATTAACTATAGGTGTTCTTCCTTTCACATGCGCATAGGCGTGAGTGAAAATATCTCCCGGCCTAAGTTTTTCCAAAAATAATTTATCTAATGGAAGTTCAGGTTGGCTGCCTCCAAAATCAATCATAACTGGCATACCCGCCAATTGGCCTGCTTTTACAACGCGTTCTGTGGGGGTCCAATCATAACCACTAAAATGGGCCAGTTTAAATCCAACCACATGTTCTGTGTGTTTTTTGGCAAAAGCAGCACTTGCTTCGGGATCCATATCATCAATATTTTGTTCTATTGAACCTCCTGCCATTCCAGAGCCAACAATATTTAAAAAGGTGAGCACTCTTGTTTTAGATTCATCAATGGTTTGTTTTTTATAGGTTTGAAAACTTTTCCAGCCTGGGCTTCCCGCATCAACAATTGTAGTTATACCACTTCTAAAAGTAAAACCATCAGGAGGTAAAGCAGTAAAGCTATTGGCAAGGTATCTATCTTGTTCCGTACCAAAAAAATTGTGAGTATGCATATCAATCAACCCTGGGCTCACAATCAATCCTTCAGCATCAATGGTTTGTTTTCCTTGGTCAGGGGAAATGGTTTTTTCCACAGCAACAATCTTTCCGTTTTTTATTGCCACATCCATTTTTTGATTTACGTTGTTTTTGGAATCAATTAAATGTCCATTTACAATCACATAGTCATATTCTTGGGCCCCTAGTGTTCCACAGATAATCAATCCGATCAGCAGGGTATAGATCATTTTTTTCATGAGTGTCATTTTTTATTGGTTTTTACGTTTGAGGTTCTGTATTTTTTAACTTCGTTCGCACTTATGGGCGATGCATTATTTCCAAAATGAGTTCTAATATACGTTAATACCTTGGCAATTTGATCATCATTTAAAAAGGCATGTTGTGGCATGAGGCCATTATAGTCTTCTCCATTCACTTTTATGGGGCCTTCCATACCGTTAAGGATCAGGTGAACAAGACGCTCTTTGTCACCGACCACCCAGTCGGTTTTGTTAAGAGGTGGGAACCGGCCAGAGGCTCCTTTTCCATTTGATTGGTGACAAGCCATACAATAGGTATTATAAATTTGTTGGCCTTCTGTAATATTTTTCTCTGTAAGATTATCTTTTTCAAAATCGGGGGTTCGAATATGAGAAAGTTGTTTCCTATCTTCCATTTGGGCTAGGTTTTGCATACCAAACTGTGTTTTATCACCGGTAAATTGTACACGCCAAATGCGTCCTTTTTCTGTGTCGCCAATATACATGGAGCCATCGGGGGCAAAGGCAATACCCATAGGTCTATAAACGGCGTCACGCACATTTACAATGGGGTCAACTTGGGCAAAACCATCGGCAAAAACATCAAAAGTTCCGGTAGGTTTTCCTTCTTTAAATGGGATGAAGCCAATAAAATAACCCGATTGGGGATAAGGGGCTCTGTTTGTGGAACCATGAAAAGCAATAAAGGCACCATTTTTATAATATTCTGGAAAGGCATCTCCTTGATAAAAGACTAAATCGTTGGGAGCCCAATGTCCAGGAAAACCCATTATAGGGGTTTTAAAGTCTTCACATCGGCCAACTTCATTTCCATCCCCTCCATATTCTGGAGACAAGATTCTTTTTTGTTGTATTTGATCATAATAACAATAGGGCCATCCAAAGTTATCTCCCTCTTCAATTTTCAGAAATTCTTCTGAAGGCAACATTGCACTTTGCCAGGGCGTATAGCGTTCGGGCCAAAGTCGGAACAAATCATCCCGCCCATGCACCACAGCATATAAGGTTTCATCTTGGGGGTTCCAATCCAAACCCACAATGCTTCTTATACCAGTGGCATATTTTTTTCCGTCGGCTTGGGTTTGATTTAATTTTTCAGCATCAAACACCCAAATACCGCCGTGTTTTTCCAGTTGTGGACATGGATCCATGCCTGGTTTTTGTGGTGTTCTTTTCGGGTTTTGACAGGTGTTAGACGGTGCACCAAAAGGAACATATAAACGTCCTTTGTTATCAAAAGCGATGGGTTTTCCAATGTGTTCATGCATGCCGTGGGGATGGTCGTCAATCACCACGGTTTCTAGGGCTCCTTGTGGCACTAAGTGTTTAGGATCTAATTTGTATCTATAAACCGCTAATTCACTACTAAAATAAATATAGCCTTTATATATTCTAGCTGCTGTGGCATAACCCCTTCCAACAATACTACTGTCTTTAGCAAATTTAACAACCTCATCGGCTATGCCGTCTCCATTTTTGTCTTTGATTGCAGCTAATGCTCCTTCTTTTGAGGTTTTTTTAAATTTTGTGTATACATATCCTTCTGATGAAACAGCTATATGACGGGTTGTTTCGGCAATGGAATCTACAAAAACGGTAGATTCAAAGCCCTCAGGCAGGAATAATTTTGAACTTGTTTGAGGTGCATTTTGACACTGCCAAAAAAGCACATAACAAAGAAGCAGATGAAGGGTTTTCTTCATAATAAAACGGTCTTTAACGTCATTCTTCATAAAATCTTAGCGATCATAAATTATAAACTCATTTCAATCAAACATGAGGTTGCCAAAAAATTCGGGACGATGAAAATCAGGCTTTGGCGTATCTATAGGCTGCCAGCTTAAAAAATGGGGTTTCTGGGTGTCATCACCGCATTTAAAAAAATTGGCTTTAGATTCTAGCTTATCAAATTTTAAATTGGGGTGATATATAAAAAGAGAACTGGGAATGGCCACCACCATTTCCCAATGAAAATCTCCTGTTTTTTCTTCAAAAGGTTGATTACCCAAAGTAGATTCAATAAATAGGGAGGAAGTAATTTTTTCTGGATCAATAAAGGTTCGGCTATAACGATCGGGTCCGTAGGCCAAATGGGTGGTGCCAATGCAATTGAATTCAAAATTATAATAGCCGCCACTTTGATCTGGATCAATAAAAAATTCAACGCAACTATCTCTATGTGTTGCCGTATTAGGCGCATTATGCTGGGCTAAAATATGTGCCTCTGACACATAAAACTTTAAATAGATGTGATCCGTGTCATGGGCCATCCTAAAGGCAACTTCAGGGGTGTAGGGAAAGGCTTCCCAATTGGCATTTCTGACAGTTACTTTTTTGGTCTTAGATTCTAAATGTTGCGAAAGTGCAGAAAAACTTAATGCGGGGGGGGTGTCCATTTTTCGAATCCTTAAAAAAGAATGATCGGCAGAGTTGCAGCTCATAATTAGAAATGAAAAAGCAATTTTAATAAGATGATTCATTTTGGAAATTTACAAAAAAAATTGCGGTACCTTAGAGGAGATTTAATTATGTCTGTACAACAATGAAAAATTTAAGCATTTTACTCTGTTCGTTTGTTTTATTGTTTTTTAATTGTGACTCTCAGGAAGTGCTTTATGTGGCTACTGATTTTGTCTATGTGGGTGATTTTACCACCGGTTTGGAGGGCCCCGCAGTGGACGCTAGCGGCAATCTTTATTTTGTTAATCCACACCATAATGGATCAATAGGAAAGGTAGACGCCAATGGAAATTTTTCTGTATTTATTTCGCAATTACCGGAGGGAAGCACAGCCAATGGCATTCGAATAACACCGACGGGTCATCTATTATTGGCTGATTACACGGGTCATAATGTTCTTGAAATAGATCCTGGTTCAAAAGAAGTGTCTGTATATGCCCATGAGCCTTTAGCCAATCAACCAAACGATTTGACTCTTGGAAATCGAGACCTTTTGTTTGCTTCGGACCCGAATTGGGGAGAAGGTACCGGAAATATTTGGAAAGTGACCCCTGGAAAATTTGAATTAATGTTTGACAATATGGGTACAACAAATGGCATTGAAATTAGCCCCGATGGAAAAACACTTTATGTTAATGAAAGTGTGCAGCGTAATGTTTGGGCCTTCGACATACATCCTGAGGGTAAATTGCTTAACAAAAGACTCCTAATTTCTTTTGAAGACTTTGGTATGGATGGTATGCGCTCTGATGTAAAAGGCAATTTATATATTACACGCTATGGCAAAGGTACAGTTGTAAAAGTTTCTTCCAAAGGAGAAGTTTTAGAAGAAATTGAGTTGAAAGGAAAAAAAGCCTCCAACATTGCTTTTGGGGGTAAGGATGGCAAAACAGCCTATGTCACCCTGCAAGACAGAGGTTTTATTGAAACCTTTCGGGTTTCTGACCCGGGAGTGGCTTTTGCCCGATTAAAAGGACAAATTATTGAATAAAGCCAACCAACGCCTTTAGAAGAGGCAAAGTGAGTTCATTTGCTGGATGGGCAAAATAAAACTGAAGTGCCTCTTGAATGGAGGTCTCTTCTGAACCCACTTGACGCAACTGATTGGCATATTCTTTTGCGGCAGTTTCTCCCTCAAAAAACTGAATGGCATAGAGTCCTACCAAGCAATTTTTCCCTCCTTTGTTGAGGTGTTTTTTGGAATAGGCAACAATTTTTTCTAAATGTTGATTTGACTTCTTATTTTGTTGTTGTTCTGCATAAGCTAAGAGCATGAGGGTGAGTCGTTCTTCGGGATTAAAAGGTTTTCCAACACCCAATTTTTCTGGCCATTCGAGGGCTTTAAGCAGTAGTTGAGATGTCTCACTCCATTTCCCTTTTTGGAGGCCATTAAGGGCACTTCCCCAAAAAGCATTGGTGTAAATACTTCTGGAACCAGTGGCGTGCTCATAGGGTAGAACGTGTAATTTATCCAACAGTGCAATTGTCTTTTCAAACTGATTAGTGTTATTGAGGGCATTGGCTAGTCGCAACCCAATCCTAAAGTTTTGAGGGTGTTCTTTATCTATTTTTTTAAGTACTTTCAATGCTTCGTTCCAATTCTTGTTGGTCTCAAAATGATCTATATAGTCTAGGGCAATCCGCCAATTTTTGGGGTTCATTTGATAGGCTCTTTCTAAATCTGCAAACACACTTTTGCTTTGGCTTTGGGGGGTGAGTTGTGATCGAATCCAATAAAAATTAGCCGTATTGGGTCTGTTATCTAAACGTTGGAGTAGGTTTATTCCCTTATCTTTTTGGTTCAGTGCCATCCAATTTAGTCCTAGAAGATAATTTCCTTTCCAATGATCGGATTGTGATGTAACCCACTGAAGCATTGGTATAGATTCACGACGAAAAGGAAAAACAAAGTCTACTGATGTGTTAAAAATGGAGAGAAGCGCAGCCTTGTCTTGAGTGAGATAGGCCTGCCAAAGGGTATTGAGCATATGTTTCGGGCCAGCTTCTAAAACCTTTATTGCTTTATCAGTAAAGCCTGCATTGTGATAGAGTAGAGCAAGTTCTAAAAAAGTTTGGTAGGGAAACTCAGAGCGATGATGGTTTAATAATTGCGCTGCTGTAATTTGATTATCCAAATAAGCTTCAAAGGAAGGTAAGTGGTGCAAA
>JBMYZB010000113.1:0-5629 GCA_049609945.1 Flavobacteriaceae bacterium | reverse complement strand
TGGGTAATGTTTGTCCGGTCACGGGTAAAATTTGAACGGCCACCCCCATATTGATCAATACCTGAGATAAAATGGGCAAGACCAAACCAATGGCAACAAGTTTTCCAAAAGTGGTGGTGGCTCTATGAGCAATCACCACCACTCTAAACAAAAGCAATAAATAAATAAACAACAAACCAATGCCACCAATCAAACCAAATTCTTCAATGATAATAGCATATATAAAATCTGAGGAGCTTTGTGGTAAAAAGTTTTTCATCCTACTTTTACCAGCTCCTAGACCCATAACTTTTCCAGTTGCAATAGCCATTTTAGCTCTGTCTATTTGATAATTTCCTGCTGTGTTGGTTGGATCTTTGAAATTTTCAATTCTACTCATCCATGTATCAATTCGATTGGGCATTACCTCTGGAAAAGCTTTTGCACTGAGAAAGAAAATAACAAAAAACACAAGGCCACTCAGTATTATGGCCATTAAATAGCGTAAAGGATAACCTGCTGTAAAGCATAACAGGAGCACCATGGCAAACAAGAGAATTGCCGTGGATAAATTGGAGGGTAAAATCAATCCAACCACAAAGGCAAGTGGAATCCAAAAGGGTAATATGGCTTTTTTGAAGGGCTTGAAATTAGATTCATTTTTGGAAAGAAACTGAGCGGTGTAAATCATCATTACAACGGTGGCTAGGGTGGATGTCTGAAAACTCAACCCCACAATAGGAATGCGAATCCACCGGCTAGCATTGGCTCCATCGATAACGGTGCCTTGTGAAGCTGTATAGGCTAATAACAAAATGACCACTGGTAATAACAATTTTGACAGTCCCTTAAAATAGTAATTGGGCACTTTATGAATCCAATACATAAAGACAAAACCGATAGTTAAAATCACAAAATGTTTGATTAAATAGCCCCATGGAGTTCCTTTTCCAATAACATAAACAAGATTTGAGGAAGCACTAAAAACAGGTAAAAAAGAAAAAATTGCCAGTAGGGTTAAAATTACCCACAGAGCTTTATCTCCTTTTATGTTTGCAAGGTATTTCATAAGTTTTGGACAGCACTTTTAAATTGATTCCCACGGTCTTCATAATTAGTAAACAAATCAAAGCTAGCACAGGCTGGAGAAAGTAAAACAGTTTCGTTCTTACCCGCAATTTTATGGCAAATTTTGACCGCCTCAGACATGCTTTGTGTTTCAATTATTGGTTCACAGAGGCCTGAAAAAACATCCAAAAGTTTTTCATTGTTTACACCCAAACAAATAATGGCTTTAACTTTTTGCCTTACTAGGGGCAACAAGGAATTGTAATCATTTCCCTTATCTACGCCACCTGCAATCCAAATCACGGGAGTAGAAATGCTTTCCAGTGCAAAATAGGTAGCATTCACATTGGTTGCCTTAGAGTCATTGATATAGTCCACTTTTTGGATTGTAAAGGCTTTCTCCATTCGATGCGGTGCGCCTTGAAAATGGGTGAGGCTTTTTTGAATTTGTTCTTTACTGATAGACAACAAATTGGCAACTGTAGCAGCAGCCATTGCATTAAGTAAATTGTGGCGGCCCTTTAATGGGAACTGTGTTGTATTAATCATAACAGGTGAATTATTATTTTGAATCACAATGTGGTCTTTTACAAGATGAGTTTCGGTTTTATTTTCTAGGCTAAAAGAAATGCGTTGGGCTTTATGTGGATGTTGCTTTAGAGCATCAACCAAGATGGGGTCATCTGCATTGACAACTAAAAAGTCTGAAGAGGTTTGATAGTTTGTAAGATTCAACTTGGCTTTCACATAGTTAGCAAGATTGTTATCATATCGATCCAAATGATCAGGGGTGATATTGGTTATCACGCCAAATTTTGGGGCAAAAGATTGAATATCATCCAATTGAAAACTACTAATTTCCAAAATACAATAATCAAATGTTTCTTCTTTCACCAACCGAGCAAAGCTGGTACCTATATTGCCACCCACAACCACACTGAGTCCAGCTTCTTTTAAAATAGAATAGGTCAACATTGTGGTGGTGGTTTTTCCATTGCTACCGGTAATAGCAATAATTGTTGCGTTGGTGAATCGGGAAGCAAATTCAATTTCGGAGAGTAGCGTTCTATTTTTTGCTCTTAAATCTTGAATGAGCTTCACGTTATTTGGAATACCGGGGCTTTTAATGATCCAATGAGCCTTCTCCATGGCTGAAAAGCTATGTTTATTTTCTTCCCATGCAATGCCCGCTTGATCTAAAACAATTTGAATGTCTTTGGGGATACTTGCCGCATCAGAAACAAAAACATCATACCCTTGCTGTTGCGCCAAAAGAGCAGCTCCTACACCACTTTCTCCTGCCCCTAAAACCACAACTTGTTCTTTCATTTATCTTATTTTAAGTGTTACAATAGAAACTATAGCAAGCATTATCCCAACAATCCAAAAGCGCGCAACAATCTTACTTTCGTGATAACCTAATTTTTGAAAATGATGATGTAAAGGCGACATTAACAACAATCGTTTTCCTACTCCTGTTTTACGTCTACTGTATTTGAAATAGCCTACTTGAATGATAACAGACAAGTTTTCAATAAGAAAAATGCCACATAAAATAGGGATTAACAATTCTTTTCTTACTATGATGGCCAAAACGGCAATTAATGCGCCAATAGTGAGGCTACCGGTGTCTCCCATAAATACCGTTGCCGGGTAAATATTATACCACAAAAAGCCAACCAAAGCCCCCACAAATGAAGCTATGAATACCGTAACTTCACCTACATTTGGGATGTACATGATATTCAAATAATCAGAAAAAATAACATTGCCTGAAACCCATGCAAAAATGGCAAGGGCAATTACAATAATAGCAGAACTCCCAGCAGCTAAGCCATCAATACCATCAGTAAGGTTAGCTCCATTTGACACAGCCATAATGATAAACACTACAACTGGAATGAAGACTAACCATGCCCATTTGGGAGCAGACAGGCCTGTCCAGTTTATCAGATCAGCATAATCAAATTCGTTGTTTTTTAATAAAGGAATGGTGGTTAAAACTGCCTTTTGGTCTTGCTCCACGCGTTCTATAATCCCTTGTGAATTGTGACTTTCAACTTCAGCCCTAACCGTTGTCATGGGATGGAAATACAAAACTCCACCAACAACAGCTCCCAAAATAAATTGCCCTAAAATCTTAAATCTTCCTTGTAGTCCTTTTTTGTCTTTTTTAAAGATTTTAATATAATCATCAACCCAGCCAATAAAACCCATCCAAACGGCTGTAAACAAAAGAATTAAAATGTAGATGTTTTCTAACTTAGCCACTAAAAGTACTGGCACCAGAAGACTCAAAAGAATAATAAGACCACCCATTGTTGGGGTTCCTTCCTTTTCTTTTTGTCCTTCCAGACCCAAATCCCTGATGCTTTCTCCAATCTGTTTTTTCTTTAAATATGCAATAATTCGTTTCCCAAATAGTAAGGAAATCACAAGTGCCAAAATGAATCCAAAACTGGCCCGAAAAGACAAATACTGAAACAAACTGGCTCCAAATAGTTGAAAATTGTTTTCGAGATATTCAAAGAGATAGTATAGCATAATCAGTTTTTACTTAAAAAGATTTCTTGTGCCATTTTAAAATCATCAAATGGGTATTTCACACCATCTATTTCTTGATACGTCTCATGCCCCTTCCCGGCAATGAGTAAGATGTCTTTTGGCTCACAAAGATGTTTGGCAGTTGCAATAGCTTCTTGACGATTGGTTATTTTGATAATTTTTCGATGTTCTTCAACACCCACTCCTGCGATCATTTCAGCAATAATCTTTTCAGGTGATTCATTTCTAGGATTGTCTGAAGTAAAAATGACCTTATCACTATACTGTGTAGCGAGCTTCCCCATTAGCGGACGTTTTTCCTTATCCCTATTGCCCCCACAACCCACAATGGTAAATAATTTTTCATTTCGTGTTCGTATGGTGTTAATGGTCTTTAAAACATTTTCTAAGGCATCGGGCGTGTGAGCATAATCTACAATGATGGTGGTTTGCTCTTCCGTTTGGAAAATTTGAAAACGCCCTAACAGGCTCTTTAATTGACTGAGTTGTTTGAGCACTTCAAAAGCATCTAATCCCAACTGATCTGCTGTAGCAAAAACAGCTAAAAGGTTATAGGCATTAAAAGTGCCTACCAAAGTGGTCCATAACTCTTGATTGTTTATTTTCAAAAGCATTCCTGTAAATTGTTGCTCCAATATTTTAACTTGATAGTCTGAAGCTCGTTTGAGTGCATATTCCCTTACTTTGGCTTTGGTATTTTGCACCATATAGAGTCCATTTTTATCATCTGTGTTGATTAAAGCAAAGGCCTTTGGAGGAAGTAAATCAAAAAAGATTTTCTTGACATCTCTATAGTTCTTAAAACTGCCATGATAGTCAAGGTGATCGTGTGTAAGATTGGTAAAAACACCACCAGAAAAATGTAAACCCGACACCCTGTGTTGTGCAATCCCATGTGAAGAAACTTCCATAAAACAATGCGTAACTCCGGCATCCACCATATTGCGTAAATGTTTTTGTACCGAAAGAGCATCTGGGGTGGTATGGGTAGCTTCTAAAGTAGAATTAGCATATTTTATGGATACGGTAGACAACAACCCGCATAAATGATTCAAGGCAGTAAACACTTCAAAAAGTAAACTAGCTACACTGGTTTTTCCATTAGTGCCTGTTATGCCCACAAGGCTGAGTTGCCTAGAAGGGCTTTGGTAATAATTATCAGCTAAAATAGCCAAGGCTTTGTGACTATTTTCTACCACCACATACTGCACGTTTTCATCTCGTTGATGCGGTATGGTTTCACAAACAATGGCAATAGCTCCTTGATCAATGGCCTGTTGAATAAATTCATGTCCATCAACCACTGTTCCTTTTAAGGCCACAAACAAATCACCATGTGAAATTTTCTTAGAGTCAAATTGAATTTGGTCAATAAGGGTTTCGGTACTTCCTTCAACGGCTTCAATACCCACACGATATAAAAGTGACTTTAATGCAATCATGAAAGTGTAAGTATTATGATTTGTGAATCATTTTCATTATTCGTCTTGACACGCTGAGAAATGACATTTCCTGTTCCTCTTACCTCAACTTGATATCCTTTACCTTTTAAAATTTGGATAGCCTCTTGAGCTTCTAAGCCTAAAACATCTGGAGCTTTAAATGAGGGTTGAGTGGAAAGTAATAAACGTTCCATTTCGTCTTTGTTAAGCACCACCTTTTGAGGTGTAGTATTATACACTTTTTTGGCAATGGCTTTAAATACTGGTGCGGCCACGGTGGCCCCATAATACCCCTTCTTTTTATTCGGACGATGGATCACAACAATACAGGAATATTGGGGTGCTTCTGCAGGAAAATAGCCCACAAAACTAGAAATATATTGCACTTCATTGTCCCCACTATAGTCTACTTGACAAGTTCCTGTTTTTCCAGCCATTTTTAGAAAGGGATCTTTAATTTGGTGCGCTGTTCCCCATTTTTTATCTACCACATTAAATAGCATTTCACGCACTTTTTCTAAAGTGCTTTGAGAACAAATGGAGGGATTTAAGAGTTCCACGTCAAAAGATTGTTT
>JBMYZB010000112.1:0-5681 GCA_049609945.1 Flavobacteriaceae bacterium | reverse complement strand
TGCCTAATTGGAGTTCTCTTAATCGGTTTTCTACAATCCCTTTGTCTTGGGCAAACATCATTTTACTTTTTTCAGTGGGGTCTGCTCCAGCTCCACTCAACAAGATAAATCGCACTTTTGCATTTTGTTCTTTTAGCGCCTTTGCCAAGGCTAGGGGATAGGCGATAGTTACTTCACTGAAAAGTGCCCGTGAAACAGTGCCCGTGTAGACGCCGATACAAAAAAACACGATATCAATTTGCTTGAGGTAGGGTGCGTTTTTATTATGTTTATTAAAGTCAGATAGGAGGTGCGCCTCTATTTTTTTGTTTTCTAATTCTAGAGGTTTACGCAGCAATAGATGAATTTTTTTAACGCGTTCATCGGCCAAACAAAGACTTAGAATTTCTTGACCAATCATTCCGCTGCTACCACATAAAAGAACATTCATTTAGACCTCTTTTTATTTTGATTTTTTTGGCCTTAAAAGGTGATATTTTAGCGAAAGGATACTTCTTATTTGAGATGACATCAACAATATCCATTCATCACTTTTTATGTGCCATTTTAAAGCCGCTTGTGGTGAGGTAATATTTGGTTTTCATATTGGTGATTTCCCACTCCGGAATTTGCTGATTTTTGTAAAAATCGATAAATCTACGAGTAACAGCAGCAAAATGGGCTTCATGTCCTTCACGAAGTGCATCTGGAATTGTTACTTTCCACCTTTGGTCCTCTTTTTCAAAACCGATACCAGGATATTTATTTTCTAATTCAGTAAACGTTGCAGCCAATGTACCTTCTTCTAAGGTTTCAAGCGGTTCAATATATAGGGTAGGCACATAGTTTTGTGCCGCACCTTGCAAAATAACCAAATTGGCTTTACTTCCTCTCATAATGGAAAAGTGAGTATCTCCAGTACCTTCAGGCGCTACATAATTCCATAAAACAGCTACTTTAGCATGATGTCCTCTGATGGTGTAGGTAAGGCTGCCATTTGCAAAAACAGATAGGGTGTCATTTGTCACGTTGGGCCGTAAATAATCAGGATAAGTATCGAGATTGGTAACAGCCTTAAAATCTGCTTTGCTCAATTTGGTGGGCCAGCGTTGTGCTTCCAAAAGGGCTACCTCTTTTTTTTCAATAGCCTGTTCCGGAAAGCATTCCCAAAAAGTAAGATCCACCAAGTGCACGCTCACATCGGCCACACCCTCTCCTTGTTGTTTGGTATCGAAAAACCAAGCGGGTCGCACTAAGGGATTGCCTGACACATATTTAAAATAATGATGAACCGATTCCTTTACAATAGCGGGTTCTTCTGGGGTTCCTATCACTAAAGCCCCAAAAATTTCTGGTTTTTGTGATAGTTCCTTTTGAAGTAACGTGGTAATTTCAGACCTTTCGGTCATAATATCATACAGTAATAATCCTTTTTCTTGAGCCCGATCAAATGCTTTTTGAAGGGTTTCATAATCGTTTGGATTAATTGCCATAGGTTTGTCGGCATAGACATGAAAACCATTTTCTATGGCTGCTAAAATATAATCGGCTTTCTTTTGGTTGTTGCCCGAAAGCATCACCACATTGCCTTTATGATCGGCCAACATTTGATCCAAAAAGTCTTCTCCGCTATACACCACCGATTGCCATTGGGTGGGGTTTTCGTCTCGGGTATTATAATTATCAATGCGCTGTAAATGCATAGTTAAATCATTGCTTTCGGGTCCATATACATGCACTGTTTTGGTAATATCATCATACATTTCTTTCTGCACTAAGGCTGCATGAAAATGTCCAGGATCAAGTGTTATCCACTCCATTTTGTGGGATTTTTTCTGAGGTGCTTCACACTGAAATAATAAAATAAAACAACCAAAAAGTAAAACCTTTCTCATATTGTTTAATATTTGATATTATCGGTTCCATAGGGTGCCCGTTGGGGTCTTCGTAACATAGCGTTAGCCTCCACATCATTCACAAATTTTTCTGTGCTAGGATCCCAATCCAATTTACGTGGCAACTTCATCGCAATATGGCTAATTAAACACACGGTGCAAGCACGGTGTCCAATTTCGACGGGTGATATAGGTTGTTTTCCGCTTTGAATACAATCCAGCCAGTTGCCGTGTTGTTCTTTACTTTCATACAGATGAATTTCATTCTCACCAATCACACTTTCCAAAATTTTTGGATCGCTAGCGTCTAACGATTTCACACCATTTTTCTCAGGAATGGGATCCGAAGGGGTAGCACGATAGGCACCACGGGTTACAAAAATCCAACCCTCTTCTCCTTCATAGCGAATACCATTAGGGAACCCTCCACTGGTTAGCATAGTAATCCCGTTTTTATATTCTGCTTTCACCATAAAATCGCCATGTACATTCCAACTGCCTGATTTTGGGAATTCGGCCACAGCTTCTACGCTGATGGGGCCAGTATATTCAGTATTCATTCCCCAAGCGGCAGAGTCAAAATGATGTTGGCCCCAACCCGTAATCATACCTGCACCAAACTGCTCAACACGCAACCAACCTGGACGGCTATACCCTTGTTTAGGATGTACAAGCATTTCAGAATAATCCATATCGGGTGTTGAACCTAACCAAGCGTCAAAGTTAAAGTTTTCTGGAACAGCTTCTGTAACGGCTGTGGGCCCTCCGGGGTCTCCGGGTAAACCAACCTTAACCGTATGTATTTTTCCAATACGACCATTGCGAACCAATTCTGCAGCATCTTTAAATTGCTTAGAAGACCGCTGCTGGGTACCCACTTGAAGAATAACATCTTGTTGCTGCACAATATTACTTAACAATCTTCCTTCTTCCACGGTCAGTGAAGTGGGTTTTTGGAGATAGACATGTTTGTTAGCTAAAGCTGCTTCAATGGCCGGTTGGGAATGCCAATGGTCGGGGGTACTAATAATAACCGCATCAATTTCTTTGCTGGCAATCATTTCTTGATAGCTTTCATACATGGTAGTGTCTACCTTTTTACCTTTATCACCATAATATTGATCCACCAATTGTTTACCATCTTTCATTCGGTTTCGATCCAAATCACAAACGGCCACCATTTGGGCCACATCATGTTGCATAGTACCTGGCATATCATGTGCACGGGCAATGCGGCCACAGCCAATTTGTCCAATTTGAATTTTGTTGCTAGGCGCCTTTTTTCCAAAAACAGAGGCAGGAACAATGGAGGGTAAAGCCACTGTAGCAAAGGTTGTGGCTGTGGTTTTCTTAATAAAATTTCTTCGGTTGAGTTTTGTTTTTTTCATTTTTTCTACTTTTTGATGTTATAGGTGAGTGGAGAAGCAAAGGCATCCCAAGCTTCATTGGCAGTGGCAGTGTCCATTTCGCCATCATAAACAAGAAGACGGTATTTAAGTACATAGGTTTGGTTGGGTTCAAAAATCCAATCAGTATTTTTTGTAGTGGCAAAATTCACAAAGAGATCCCCTCGGTCATACTGATTTTCAGGCCAAATTCGCAAGGGTTCGGGGTGGTTAAAATTATCTGGATGGGACATCAATAAGGCACCGCCAATGCTATCTCCGAGTTTTCCATCCACAATGCACCAGCGAGCGGTGCTTCCGTCTGCATTTTTTCTCGTATTTCCTTCAGAGCTAATGGTTCTACTGTTTTGATTGTCCCATTCTTCGGTGGTGCGCCAACCAAAACCACCATAGCGGTATTCTATGATTTTAAATGGACTTTTTGTATTGCACTGATAGCTAATTTCAAAATCGAGTTGATACCTGTTGTCGGTGAGGGGAGTTACACGCACTTTTTGGGTTTCGTTGAGTGCCACTTCATTTTTATTGTCTTTTAAAACCACATGCTCGTGCAGCACTTCATATTCTGAAAACAAAGCTCCAGTATGTTGTGACAGCAGTTTTGCAAATCGAACCGTTCCTTGTTCTTTATAGAGATTCCAGAAGTCAAGTGTATCGCCTTCATAGAGCGTGTGTGTCCATGGGTTCCAAAGTCCATAGTGGTGGTAGTGATCTTTGGGTTGAATGCGTGTCAATCGTTTGCCTGAGGGCGTGTTAAAGGGATGAATATAACCACTCCGACGATAGGCTGGATTTACGCCCTCCGGTGCTTCAGTAACCGCCATTTGATAGCCCAACACTTTTTGATTGTTGATGTAGATGGCCCATTGTCCATTTTCTTCTCTGGCTGTTACCTTTGAATCTATTGCAGTTTGTTTTTCAACTGCTTGTAATTCAAAATTACCAGTCTGCGTTTCTGGAGTGACGGTCCAGTAGATTTGATCTCCTGAAACTTGGTAGGGAATAGCTACCGTTGGGGCACTTTGATGAACCAATTGAAAAGATTTCCCTTGCTTTTCTTTGGGTAAAGTGGCAGCAGCCAGTGTTTGTTCTGCTACTAAGAAGTCCGTTTCAGGCGGAATGAGTTGCGTGTTTTGTTGACAGGCAAAAAGACCTAAAGAGAGCGTCAACAATAAATAAAAAGAGGGTTTCATATTAAGATATTTTTTAATTATTTTTCGGATTTGTTTGCATGATAGAGCGCTTCAATTAAAGCTACAGATTTTTTTGCGGAAAGCCCATTAACCATGGGTTGTTTTTGTTGTTGCACAGCTTCGATAAAATTTGAAAGAATGTTTGAATGTAAGCTATCATTTTCAATTTTAGCTGTTGCATTGCTGTTATTTTCATTTGTATTTAAAGGTGAAATCAAATTTCCATCGGGGGCTTCAATAATTCTTCCGGCTTCATAAATCATTCTTCCTTGGGTGCCATAGATTGCTATTTGCTCTGGAAAGCCCGGATATAGTGCAGTACCTCCACTTAGTGTTCCCAAAACTCCGTTTTTAAATTGAAGATGTGCCACTCCCAAATCTTCACCCTCAATAGCGTGTGTGGTGGTAGCAATTTTTCCTTTTACCGAGGCCACATCTCCCAACAGGTCTAGGAGCAAATCTATGGTGTGTATGCCTTGATTCATAAAGGCAGCACCACCATCCCAATGCAAGGTGCCACGCCAAGGATTATTTTTGTAATAGGCAGCATCCCGATACCAGTTGATTTGCGTTTGCACTAGCAATGGAGTGCCAATAAGACCCTCGTTTAAGGCTTTTTTAAACTTACAATACTCCGGATGTGTACGATTTTGAAATACCACCCCAAGTGTAACACCATTTACCTTGACAGCATCGAGAATCGCATCAATTTTTTCGGAAGTTACTTCTAAGGGTTTTTCACATAGAATATGTTTTTTTGCCTTAGCTGCTTTAATACTACTGGAGCCGTGTTTGCCACTTTCATTACACACAATAACAGCCTCAATGGAACTTTCAAACAGCTGTTCTTCCTTGTTATAGATTGGAACACCAAATTCATATGAAAGTGTTTGGGCTCTTTTTTTATCAGAACAAACCATGCCCATTAGCATTGCTTTTGGATGTGATTGTATACCCCTTGCATGCACTTTTGCAATGGCTCCACTTCCAATAATACCAATGTTTAAGTGCTCCATAAACTATAAAGAAACGCCCCGTTTCCAAGGAATAAAATCGTGTTGCTGTAATAAGGTGGCTTTGGTTTGAATTTCACCACTTGCCACGGCAATAATATGTTCTAAAAGAGCCTCACCCACGCTTTCTAGGCTGTGTTTTTTTGAAATCATTGTGCCGCAATCAAAATCAATTATATCAGGCATGTGCTCGAT
>JBMYZB010000111.1:0-5767 GCA_049609945.1 Flavobacteriaceae bacterium | reverse complement strand
CAGCTTTTGATGTGGTTTTGCCAAAAGGCATTCCTCACAAAGGACAAATTTTGAATCAAATTGCGATTCATATGTTGAAGGCTACTGCAGACATTGTCCCCAATTGGTTGCTGGCCAGTCCAGATCCAAATGTTTCAATAGGCGTGGCTTGTGAACCATTCAAAATTGAAATGGTTATTAGAGGCTATCTCACCGGACATGCCGCAAGAGAATATAAAGCTGGTAAAAGAAGCTTATGTGGGGTTGAAATACCCGAAGGCATGATAGAAAACGAAGGCTTTCCAAGCCCCATCATCACCCCGGCCACCAAAGCGGAAGAGGGACACGATGAAGATATTTCACGCGAAGATATTATTGCCCAAGGCATTGTTGAAGAATCTGATTATTTGCAACTGGAAACCTATACTCGAAGACTTTTTGAACGCGGCACCGCAATGGCGGCAAAGCAGGGTCTTATTTTGGTAGATACCAAATATGAATTTGGAAAAAATAAGCAGGGTGAAATTATTTTGATTGATGAAATTCACACACCCGATTCTTCTCGTTATTTTTATAAAGACACTTACGCTTCTCTTCAATCTCAAAAGCTTCCTCAAAAACAATTATCTAAAGAATTCGTCCGCCAGTGGCTCATCCAAAATGGTTTTCAAGGTTTGCCTGGACAACAGGTGCCGCAAATGGATGAGGTTTTTGTTGAAAAGATATCGGGGCGTTACATAGAACTTTACGAAAAAATTATTGGTCAGCGTTTTGAGCCTGCTCAAACAGAAGCTATAGAATCTCGGATTGAGTCGGCCCTGGCGCAGTATCTAAAGCTTTAAATAACCTCTCTATTTTTGTTGGTGCTTTTCCATAATATCATATAGAACAGCCAAATAAAAAGGGATAGCTGCAGCTCTATGGTTTTCTGCATCAATTAATTGCAGTGAAATTTCTCCCCCCTCTATTTTCAATGGCCTCGAGCATACTTCTTGAGTTGATAATATCCACCAATACATCATTTTTTGAATGAAAAAGACCAATAGGGTTTTCGGGTTTCCAATCATACACATTGTTATCTTCCAAGGCTTCCAAAAAAACAGTGTCGGTTTCGTTAATAATGCCAGAGATAAATTTTGGATGGAATAGTTCCGCAACATTTTTTGAAATTAATGAATCCGCTACGGGTGCATTAAATTGGCCAATATCTTTCAACTTAGAAGCATAGGGTTCGTTTATATATTCAGACCACGACCGATTAAGCCCTTCATAAAGGTAGTTATAAGAATATAAAACCCATAAATAATATCCCATATGGGCTTGTTCTTCTTGCGCTTCCAAAATCATTTTAGTGAAAGTCGTTTTATTATAGGCACCAGCTCCTGCATAACTTTGGATGAGTTGGAATTCATTTTCTTTTTCTATCAGTTGCTGTAGGGCTATAGTGGCAAAACCACCCTCTGAATAGCCCGCAATAAAGAGACTATCATTGGTAGAGATATTGTTTTCCTTTATATAATGGTTTGTCGCTATAATCATGTCATAGGACGCTCGAGATAAGGTTTCTTTGTGTTCATAAGGGTGTTTGGGTAGTGTAGAATTGCCATACCCTAAATAATCAGGCACAATGGTAATGATACCTGAGCTTGCTAGAACGGCGGCCAATGTGAGTTCGTTATTGCCAAATTTACTTTTGGAAGGTGCCAATTCTGGATCTAAAAGAGTGCCGTGTTGAAAAGAAAGTAAGGGTAAATCTCCCTCTTTATCTGGTAGAAGCAAAATTCCTGAGGCCACTGTATTTTCTTCGTTGTGATCTATTGTATTGTAAATGACTTTGTGTGCTGCCACATTGTGAAATGTAAAATCTAAAGGTAAATCTGTATTATTTTCAGCAATGAGTTTTAGAATACGACTAGAAAAACTATAATAATCTAAAACGTTAACCAAATTAGTTTCAGGTTCGGGCTCTGGTTCAGGTTCTGGAACAACAATTGGGGGATCTGGAGTTTCCGGAGGGTCTTCCATATCTTTTTCTTTAGAACAGGATAGGATGGCTAAAACAAGAAATAGAGAAATAGTAAGAAGTTTTTTGAAGCTCATGGTGCTATTAGATTTGGTTTATGGGATGTAAAGATAAACCATCACAGAATGAATAGCTCAAAAAGGGGGTAGAATGTAACGAGCGGTTTGAGGAGGGCTTATTGATTTAGTAATTCATAAACCTCTTCAACGGGTGTATTTGCAGGAAAACAATAGGCATTGTCGTATTTTTTAAACCATGTAATTTGTCTTTTGGCATACCGTCTCGTATTCCTTTTGATGTTATCAACGGCTTTTTCTAACGAAAAATTGCCATCCAAATATTCCATTATTTCTTTGTATCCTATTGTTTTTAGAGGGGAATATTCTCGGAGTTCAATATTGTTTTTCACTTCCTCTACAAGTCCATTGGCTATCATTTCATCCACCCTTTGATTGATGTTTTCATATAAGATTTTTCTGGGGCAATGTAATATCAACATTTTAGAGACAAATGGTCTTGATTTTTTCTCTTTACCCAAAAATGAGGAGTAAGGTTTATTGGCCGCAATGCAAACTTCTAAGGCCCTTATAAGTCGTTGTGGGTTATTTCGATCCACCTTTCTGTAGTATTCTGGATCTTTTTCTCTGAGCAGGTCTTGTAAAGATTCAATTCCATGGGTGCTACGAAACAAATTGAGTTGTTGTCTCACTTCTGCAGGTATAGGTGGAAATTCATCTAGGCCAAACATTACAGCATCGGCATACATGCCAGACCCGCCCACTAAAATAAGGGTATCCTGTTTTTTAAATAATTTTTCTGTTAGTGCAAGTGCATCCTTTTCATAATCGCCAACGGTATAAACATCTTTAATAGATTTGTGTTGAATAAAATGATGTGGAACACCGTTTCGCTCTTCCATTGAAGGAACGGCAGTTCCTATTGACATTTCTTTATAAAATTGACGTGAATCACAGGAAATGATCTCGGTGTTAAAGGTTTTTGCTAAGGCAATACTAAGTTTGGTTTTTCCAACGACGGTGGGGCCGGCTACATAAATAAGGTTTTTTTCATTCATGGTCTAAAGTGTTTCCACATTGATTACAAAATAGGGCGCTGTCCGTATGGGTGTCATTTAAACAATGCGGACAACTTTTGGTATTGGTGTTTACATTTCTTTTATTAAATGAAATTTCTGCACTCACAATTCCGGTGGGCACGGCAATAATTCCATAACCCATGATCATGATAATGGCAGCTAAAAACTGACCTAATGGAGTGGCAGGAGCAATGTCTCCATAGCCAACAGTGGTTAGGGTTACGATACACCAGTATATACTCCTCGGAATACTGGTAAAGCCGCTTTTATCACTCTCAATCAAATACATAATTGTGCCAAAAATAATACAGAGAATAAGGACACCAAACATAAACACTAATATTTTTGGTCTGCTTCTTCGCAAAGCTCTCATCAGAGTATTTGATTCGCCAATGTAACGGGTTAGTTTTAAGATTCTGAAAACTCTTAAAAGACGCAAAGCGCGTAAAGCAATGAGAGATTGTGTGCCCACAAAAAATAATGAAATATATTTTGGAAGTGTTGATAATAAATCTATTATCCCATAAAAACTAAAGATGTAGTTCTTCGGTTTCTTTACACAAATGATACGTAAAAAATATTCAATACTAAATAATATGGTTATGCACCATTCTGCTACATTAAGTATGCTATGAAATGCTGCGTCTATCCAAGAGACGCTTTCCAGAGCTACCAATAAAACACTGAGCAATATAAAAATGAGCAGAACCAAATCAAAGAGTTTGCCAAGGGGTGTGTCGGCTTCATAAATGATTTCATATAGTTTACCTTTCCATGTAGACGGGACCTCGTTTTTGGGCGATGAAGATGACTGGGAATTCAATGTTTAGCTAGGGGAATGATTTTTAAGTATTTTTTTCGCCCGATAAAATTACAAATAATCTGTTTAATATCATTGTTTTCTTCAATGGGAATCAATCGTTTTTCCAATTGTTTCCTACTTTTGAGTTGATGGTTTAGCTCATAATAGCCATACCCTTTAAAAGAATAATTTATAAAATAAAGAAAGCTGTATTCTCCCACCGTTCTACCTTCATCCACAAGTAAAAAATCGGCATAAGGATATTGCCAATGACTTAAGATTTCCTCAATCCGTTGGTTGTGAACCGTTGCGGATTCCAGTCCAAGACAAGCTCCATTGCATTTTTTTTGCTTATGGTTGTCACAAACATCTTTAGGTGAAAGCAATACTGAGTTAGGACACAGTTTGTATTTCAATGACCATTCTTTAATTTGCTTAAGGGCTTCTTTTTTATTTTTAAATCGAGCCACATAGTGCTCGTTTTTTTTTACTTGATCTACAGTAAAGGTGTGCCATGATTTTTCTTTGTTGATGCGAATGCCAACAGGATATAAAAAATGACGAAAACTTCGGTTTAAATACGGCTTATGAATTTTAATTTCATGCTGCTCTTTAAGAAGTGCAATTAATTTATTACCTAACGGTGAATAACTAATTTGATGAAGTTGTTTCTGGAGGGCCACATTTTTTTTACTGCTGAGTGTGAGGTGATTTTGAACTTGTTTTTGAATATTACTGCTTTTACCTATAAAAATTATTTTTTGCTTCTGGTTGTAGAAATAAAAAATTCCTGTGGAGGTTGGTAAGGTTTCAAGAATTTTCAGATGTTGTGGAGAAATGCGACTGTAGGGTGTGTTTTTGAGTTGTTCCTTAACAATCACCTTATTGCTGTCTTTTTCTAAAAGCAAGGAAAATAGTTTTAAGGTAGCCAAGGCATCACCATATGCTCTGTGCTGATCTGTAATGGGAATCCCCAAACTTCGAACCAACTTACCTAAACTATAAGAATCTTGATCGGGTAAAAGGGTTTGAGAAAGCATAACGGTACATAAGGATTTCCGTTCGTAAGAATATCCTAAACGCCTAAATTCAGTTTGTAAAATCCGACAATCAAACTTAGCATTGTGGGCTACTAAAACACAATCTTTTGTGATTTCAATTATTCGTTTGGCCACCTCAAAAAATTTAGGGGCATTGATTAGCATTTTGGTATTAATGCCAGTCAATTTCTGAACAAATGGTTGAATTTCGCGTTCGGGATTGATTAGCGAACGAAATTGATCGGTAATTTCTTGGCCGTCAAATTGATAAATAGCAATTTCTGTGATGCCCTCTTCATCAAATTTCCCTCCGGTGGTCTCTATATCTAAAACAGCATACATTTAGTGGCGACTCCCAAAAATTTTACTCCCAACTCGGATCATATTGCTTTCCTGCTCAATTGCAATTTTATAATCTCCACTCATGCCCATAGAAAGCGTTTTGATTTGGGGAAAGTGCTTTTTTGCTTCTATAAAAAGTGTTCTTAATGCGCTAAACTCTGTCGCAATTTGTTGGGTGTCATCTGAAAATGAAGCCATACCCATTAGCCCCACAACACGCACATTATCCATTGAAAGGCTTTTTTCAATTAGGGGGAGTACAGCTTCAGAAGCTAAACCAAATTTGGTAGTTTCATCCGCAATATAAACCTGTAGTAAACAATCAATACACCTATTGTTTTTTAAGCCTTGTTTATCTATTTCTTTTAAAAGTTTTTCGCTATCCACTCCATGAATCAAGTGCACATAGGGTGCCATATATTTTACCTTATTGGTTTGGACATGCCCAATCATATGCCAAGCAATATCCTTAGGCAACATTTCCC
>JBMYZB010000110.1:0-5781 GCA_049609945.1 Flavobacteriaceae bacterium | reverse complement strand
TGAAGATCAGAAACAGCATCTTGAACTGACCCGTGATATTGCGCAGGCATTTAATTCGACTTTTGAGCGTGATGTATTTCCGTTGCCGGAGCCACAGATTTTTGGCAGCGCAACGCGTGTGATGAGCCTTCGCGATGGCAGTGCAAAAATGAGCAAATCCGATCTATCGGACAATTCGCGGATTAATATGACTGACAATGCCGATTTGATTATGCAGAAAATTCGCAAAGCAAAAACTGACCCGGATGCCTTGCCATCTGAAGTGGCAGGCCTTGCTGGTCGCCCCGAGGCTAGCAATCTGGTTGGCATCTATGCAGCGCTTGCCGATTGCCCGACCGAAGATGTTCTTGCCGAATTTGGTGGGCGCGGCTTTGGTGATTTCAAACCGGCTCTTGGCGATCTGGCTGTTGCCAAATTATCCCCGATCGGCGATGAGATGCGGCGGCTTTTGGAAAAAATACTTTTTGATCAAAGGGCTCTACTTTAAAATAGCGATTGAGCCAGGCTTCATTCAGAGCTTTGAAAGCAGTGGCATGGCGAGTTAGATCAAAAGGGCAAATCTGTGGGCTATTCCCCATTTCCGATCATATTTTCTGGTTTTACCCAGGCATCAAATTCGACTTCGGTTAAATAGCCTAAGGCCAAGCTAGCCTCTTTAAGGGTGGTGCCTTCTTGGTGGGCTTTATTGGCAATTTCGGCCGCTTTATAGTATCCAATTTTGGTGTTGAGTGCCGTTACTAACATCAGTGAATTGGAAAGCAATTCTTCAATTTTAGCGTGATTGGGTTCAATGCCAACCACACAATGTTGAGTGAAACTTGCTGCTGCATCCCCTAGGAGTTGGGCAGAAGACAAGCAGTTGGCCGCCATTAAGGGTTTAAATACATTGAGTTCAAAATGGCCTTGGGTGCCGCCAATGGTTACCGCCACATCATTACCCATCACTTGAGCACACACCATGGTGAGGGCTTCACATTGGGTAGGATTCACTTTGCCTGGCATAATGGAACTTCCTGGTTCGTTGGCCGGCAGAATTATTTCTCCAATGCCTGAACGAGGCCCAGAGGCCAATAGACGAACGTCATTGGCAATTTTATTTAAACTTACGGCTAGTTGTTTTAGGGCCCCATGCGTTTCCACGATGGCATCATGAGCGGCTAGGGCTTCAAATTTATTTTTAGCTGTAATAAAAGGTTGTTCTGTAAATTCTGCGATAAATTGGGCCACGGTGGTAGCATAGTTTTTGGGTGTGTTGATGCCCGTGCCCACAGCTGTCCCACCCAAAGCTAATTCAGAAAGATGGGATAGGGTGTTTTTTAGTGCTACAATGCCATGCTCTAACTGAGAAACATAGCCGGAAAATTCTTGACCTAGGGTGAGGGGTGTGGCATCCATCAAATGGGTTCTTCCAATTTTAACCACGTCTTTAAAATTATTTGCTTTTTCTGCTAGAGCATCTTTTAGGGCGGATATTTTGGGAAGGGTGTCTTGAACTATTTTTAGATAAACAGCAATATGCATGCCCGTGGGAAAAGTATCGTTAGACGATTGCGATTTGTTTACATCATCATTAGGAGCAAGGGTTTTTTCTCCTTCACCCAGTTTTTTTCCAGCAAGCACATGGGCTCTGTTGGCAATCACTTCGTTAACGTTCATGTTACTTTGGGTGCCAGAGCCGGTTTGCCAAATCACTAAGGGAAATTGATCATTGTGTTTACCAGCCAAAATTTCATCACAAACTGTGGCAATGGCATTCCTTTTATCTTCAGACAGCACACCTAATTTACAATTGGCGTAGGCAGCCGCTTTTTTAAGATAAGCAAAACCATGAATGACCTCTATGGGCATACTGGCAGCTGGACCGATTTTAAAATTGTTTCTAGAGCGTTCTGTTTGAGCGCCCCAATACACCTCGGCGGGTACTTTCACTTCTCCTAGGGTGTCTTTTTCGATTCTAAAGTCCATTTTATTTTTTTTTAAAAATAAGAGGTTTGAGGCATATCTCTTGTGTGGTTGCTCAAATTTTGTTTACAATTTTCTTTTTTAAGAGGAATTTTTATTCCTTTTTATTTTATTTTTGTTGAAGAATTTGATAGTATGTTTGAATTTGACCAGTATTTAGGATTTTTAGCTTTTTTAAGTATTTTGACCATTGGGTTTTGGCTGATGATTTTTTTAATCACTTTTGTGATTCCCTATTGGTTGTTCGGAAGTTTAATGGAACGCCTCAAAACAAAGAAACCTAAAGATTCCACTGTGGAGTAAAGCATAAAAAAGGGCACTCAAAAGGTGCCCTTTACTTTTTTTATTTTTCTGGTTTAGAAACCAAAACCTTCATCTTCACCACCGTCATAACCACCTCTTTGAGATCTTCTGCGGTTTCGTTCCGCTTTTCTTTCATTAATTCTATAGGTTAAGGAAAGAATGTAAGTGGGTTGTCTCCACTGAAATTCGCTATAGCTATAAAAAGTTTGAGCAAAAGTTTCCGTAATTCTTCTAGAACTATTGAAAATATCACTGGCTCTAAAAGAAAGTGTCCCTTTTTTCTTAAACACTTCTTTATTGATGGCACCTGAAAGGGTGGCAATTCCTCTACTTTTATTAAGCGCATCTTCTCTTGGGCCCCTATAAAAGAAACGCATTTGCCAATCAATATTTCCTGGCAACTTAATGGCACTGTTAAATCGAATAAACCAGCTTAAGTTGGAAGCATCATAACTCACACCATTATAATCGCCAATGGTTTCAGAATGAAATAAATTAAAATTACTATTAAATCGGACTTTCCTTGAGGGGAAATAAGATAAGTTGAACTCTGAACCCCAGCGTATATTTTCGGACAAGTTAATGGGTGTTCTTCGTATAACGGGCAACTCTACCCCGATGCTTTCTGGATCATTGGGGTCTTGATTTAAAAAGACGGTTTCTCCCGTATCTTCAGCTATAAATGTGAACACCCGGTTGGCTTTTTGATAATAAACCGAACTGTTGAAGGTAAATTTATCCCATCGTTTTAAATAGCCAAGATCCAGCGCATTAGAAAAGGTTGGGTCTAAATAGGGATTACCTTGAAAAATATTGGTCACACTGCTTCGTGAAGGAAATGGATTAATGAAATACGAACGTGGTCTTCTAATTCTTCGGCTATATCCAAGCTGAAAACTAGAAGATTCACTTTGTTCGTATGCCAAATTGACGGTAGGAAACCAATTGTTATAGATGCGCACGTTGCTATCTGCCGTGGTACGTTGATCTACCGTAATTTTTGTGCTCTCCATGCGCATACCCAACAGATAAGAAAATTTATTCACCTTTTTACCATATTGAGTATATGCCGCATTTACTTCTTCTTTATATACAAAGAGATTAGATAAATTGGCATCTAATTCATATCCATTTGCTCTTAAAAATTCCAAACTAAAATCTGTTTCTTGATTTAAATAGCTGCCTCTATAACCCAATTCAAATTGTGCATCATCTTTTAGTGGGCGGACATAATCAAATTGACCAATGAGTCGACTCTGGTCTTCAATGTTCTTGGTTCTTTCGTAGTTTCGTGATGAGGTTTGTGGACGAATTGTTTGGTTTGTGATTTTTCCATCTTCCACTTCAGCATTAGTTTCATATTGCAGGGTGGCAGTTAATTTATGCCCTTCTTCATCAAAATCTTTAAAGAAATTTGCACTGTATTGGATAGATTCATCCACCTCATCTTCATATTCTCTCCGCTCCGTTTCACTTAAAATGAGGTCTGTGGCATCCACTTCTCGAATGTTATTTTCTACGTCGTTATAGTTGTCACTATCTCGATAGAAGGCACTAACATTAACGGAGGTTTTGTCATTAAAATAATATTCTACACCAAAATTGGTAAAGATGCTAGATCGATTTCTTTTTCTTAAGCTTTTTTCAAAGAGATAAGAGTCGGGTGCTGCACCATTAAAATAGGTGTTATCTGCCAAAGAATTTCCTTTGGTGAGGTTATCGTCAATGGTGGTTGTATTAAAAAAATTAAATTTTTCTGTGCGCCAATTTAAGTTGGCAGAGCCCCTATAGGTTTCCGGTAAACCAGCGTTTGCAGATAAATTACCATTAAAACCAATAAGTTCTTGTTTTTTTAAGATGATGTTTAGAATACCAGCGGTTCCTTCGGCTTCATATCGAGCAGAGGGAGAGGTAACCACTTCCACTTTTTCTATAGATTCTGCAGGTAATTGTCTGAGTCCTTGTGGACCAGATATACCTACTAGCCCTGAAGGTTTTCCGTTTATGAGAATGCGCACGTTGTCATTTCCACGTAGTGCCACATTACCTTCCACATCAACTGAAACAGAAGGCACATTATCTAATACATCAGCCACACTACCTCCTCTCACGGTGAGGTCTCTTCCTACGTTATAAATGCGTTTATCTAAGCGAATTTCAACTTCGGTTCGTTCTCCAATAAGTTCCACTTCGTCAAGATCTTCAGCATTAATTTCAAGGGTGATGGTGCCCAAGTCTTTATTTTCTCTAAGGTTTTGGTTTTCTAAGGTGATTTTTTTAAACCCAATGTATTCTATGGTAATGGTGTAGTTTCCTGGGAAAATTTCGATATTAAATCGACCTTTAGCATCGGTAATACCTCCTTGAATACGATCTGGAAAACGTTGGTTAACCAAAGTGATAGATGTATATTCAAGAGGTTCTTGGGTTTCAATGTCAACAACAACACCGCTTAGTGAAATTCGAGGCATGTTTCCGGGGCCGCCTTGAGGCCGTTGTGCTTGGAGCCCTTCAATTAGAAAGGCAAAACACAATACAAATAGAAAATATTTTTTCATGAATAATTATAATTCCCCTTTAGATGGATTTAAAGGAAGAAGGTTTAATGGTTTTGTAAAAAAGAAATTAAATTCTCAATGGGTCGAGCCAACACACCTTTGTTTTGTATGGTAACAATTGGTCTTTGAATGAGTCTGGGATGCTCCACTAAAATTTTAATCAAATTTTTTTCATCTAGATTTTGACTTTTAAAGGTGTTTTTCCAAAGTGCCTCTTCGGTACGTACTAATGCTGTTGCAGCCAATCCTAATTTGGAAAGTAAATCCGTGAGCGTTTCAACTGTAAAGGGCTCATCAAGATAGCGAACAATTTTGGGCGCCACGTTTTGTTCCTCTAAATAGGCTAAGGCTTCTCTAGATTTTCTACACCTCGGATTGTGATAGAGTGTTATTTGTTTTTTCATAGCAAAAAAAAACCTACTTGAAAGTAGGTTTAAAGTTTATTTAACTTTATCGACCACGGCTTTAAAAGCGTCGGGGTGGTTCATGGCCAGATCAGCCAACACTTTTCTATTGAGCGCAATGTTATGTGCTTTTACCTTGCCCATAAACTGGCTGTAGGACATCCCATGGAGCCGAGCACCGGCATTGATACGCATGATCCATAAAGATCTGAAGTTACGTTTCTTGGTTTTTCGGTCTCTGTAGGCGTATTGCATGGCCTTTTCTACCGCATTTTTGGCTACTGTCCATACATTTTTTCTACGGCCGAAATAGCCCTTAGCAAGTTTTAGGATTTTTTTTCTTCGTGCTCTTGAGGCTACTGAATTTACTGATCTTGGCATACTATTTAATTTTTGAAGGAGGCGGTATCATAACACTTTTGAGCCTGACTTCTGGTGAATTTAAATTTGATCTTAGTTTATTGCAAACGCAATTGTTCTTTTATGTTTTTCGCATCACTTTCATGCACCAAACCAGAATGAGTTAGGCGCAATTTTCTTTTTTTAGACTTTTT
>JBMYZB010000109.1:0-5826 GCA_049609945.1 Flavobacteriaceae bacterium | reverse complement strand
CGTCTTGCGCATAATTTGGGCATTACCGTTGTCTATGTTACGCATGATCAGACAGGCCAATATATGTAATGAAGCTGCTTTGATTGCCGCTCGAAAGAACAAAAAGTCTGTGGGCAAACAAGACTTTTTAGATGCGGTTGACCGTATTGTTGGTGGGCTTGAAAAGAAAAATAAAATCATTACCCCCGAAGAGAAAAAAACCATTGCTTTTCACGAAGCAGGACATGCCTTGGTAAGTTGGCTTTTAGAGTATGCAGCACCTTTGGTAAAAGTTACCATTGTGCCGCGTGGACAGTCGCTTGGTGCAGCCTGGTATTTACCCGAAGAGCGGCAAATTGTTAGAACAGAGCAAATGCTCGATGAAATGTGTGCCACCTTGGGTGGGCGTGCAGCCGAAAAAGTAATTTTTAATAAAATTTCAACAGGCGCCTTAAGTGATCTTGAAAAAGTAACCCGCCAGGCTAGAGCAATGGTTTCTGTGTATGGACTCAATGACACGTTAGGAAATATTACCTACTATGACTCTAGTGGTCAAACCGATTATAATTTTGCAAAACCCTATTCGGAACAAACCGCACAAAAAATTGATCAAGAAATTTCTAAAATAATTGAGCTACAATACGATAGGGCAATCAACATTATAAAAAAATCTAAAGATAAATTAACTGCTTTAGCAGAAAGGCTTTTAGAAAAAGAGGTTATCTTTAAAGACGATTTGGAACGCATATTAGGGAAACGGCCTTTTGAAACTGAAGAAAAAACCTTGCAAAAAAAATCAAAAGCAGAAAAAACACCTACAAAAACTTCTAAAGAGTGAAAATGAATTGAAGTGGTGGAACCGACTTTTTGGCAAAAAAAAATCTGATCGCCCAGATAAAAGCCCCTATTTGCCTAACGAGAAAGTCCCTCGAGAAATTGGCTTTGCACAAAACTTTACAGAAAAAGGTGGGTTTTTCCTATACTATGAAAACCAGAAACAAATCAAAGATAATTTTCTGCAAATTTTAAGAGAAAACGGTTGGAATAGAGAAGATGTTTTATGCTTTGATCAAAATTTAGCTGCTGTTTTTGATCTCCCTCTCACAAAACAAGAAGATAAAATAAGCTCCTTTAAAGTTGGGCTGCTTTTGTGTGAATACCTCATAAGTAATACGGGTAGTATCTTGTTTTGCCATCATCAAATACAACACCTTAAAATGAATCAACTCCCCAAAACACTTGTGGTATATGCCTCTTTGAATCAATTTGTGTCGGATGTGAGTGAGGGAATGACCAAATTAAAAAACAAATACAATAAAAAAATTCCAACAAACATAAGTGCCATCAATTGTCAAGATAACAAACAAGTAGACGGTGATTCTTCCTCCACAAATCCATCTAAAAACATATATTTACTTTTACAAGACGATTCATTTTAATGAAAGAAATTGGTATTCGAAGCCTATCGGGCTTGTTTTATGTTTTCCTGATTGTGGGCTCAGCATTAGCATCTGAAACGCTCTTTTTAAGTGTTATTTCTGTGTTTTCTGGTCTTGCCCTTCTAGAATTTCAACGGCTTCAAAAAGTTACCAGTCCTTTTCCTTATTTATTTTTAATGACACTATGGGGGCAAAGCGTTTTTCAACTCCTACCACACCTTTTTACACAACTGCTTTTGTTAGCTGTCATCAGTATTAATTTTTATTTGGCACTGGCTCTTTTTCGCCAGCCCACTCAGGCTTTTTCAAAGCATTTTTCGTTTTGGGCCGCTTTGCTTTACATCGCTGGAGGCAGTTATTTTATTTTATGCCTTACAAAAATTGAACCCACCCTTGGCTTGGCCCCCGTTTTATATGTTTACTCCGCCATTTGGGTTAATAATTCTTTTGCCTATATCAGTGGAAGACGCTTTGGTAAAACCCCACTTTTTCCCTCCATTTCTCCCAAAAAAACTTGGGAAGGATTCTGGGGAGGATTTATATTTACATTACTTTTGAGTTGTTTAATTTACATGAGACAATCACACTATTCTCTTTTGTTTTTTTTAAGCTTCGGTAGTTTAATTGCTATTTTTGCCACACTTGGCGACTTAATTCAATCAAAATTTAAACGTCTTGGTGCAGTAAAAGACAGTGGCTCTCTGATTCCTGGACATGGGGGCTTTTTTGATCGCATGGATAGTGTGCTGTTTAGTGCTCCACTGGTCTATGCACTTTTTACATTTATTCAATATGTTTCATAAAGAAGGACATCAAATAATACTGATCAGCTTTTTGCTGTCTGCCCTTGCCGTTATAGGATTAGATCATTTTCTTTCTGCTGGCCCTATACAAACCTTACTACAAATTGTCATTTTAGTATTACTCATTTTAATATTACAATTTTTCAGAAACCCAAAACGAAACACACCTCAAAATATAAACCATCTTATTGCCCCTGCCGACGGCAAAATTGTGATTATTGAAGAAGTCTTTGAAAAAGAATATTTTAAAGACAAACGCTTACAAGTATCCATTTTTATGAGTCCTTTAAATGTGCATGTGACACGTTATCCAATGAGTGGTAAGGTGGTTTTTAGCAAATACCACCCAGGAAAATATCTAGTGGCCTGGCACCCAAAATCTTCTGAATTAAACGAACGTACCACCATTATTTTAGAAAACGATTCTTTTGGAAAAATTCTCTATAGGCAAATTGCCGGAGCAGTTGCTCGTCGCATTGTGAACTATGCCCAAGTGGGACAAGAAGCTCAACAAGGATCTGATGCCGGATTTATCAAATTTGGCTCGCGTATTGATCTCTTTCTGCCCTTAAAGACAACGCTTGCTGTTTCTTTAAATCAAAAAGTAAAGGGTGGTATTGATGCCATTGCTCGCTTGGATTAAAGCAATTTTAAACTCTTTTCTAAAAGTTCTATTTTGGCCTTTGCATCGGCGGCTTTTTTACGCTCAAGGGCAATTACTTTTTCAGGGGCATTGTTTACAAAACGCTCGTTTTGCAACTTCTTTTCCACCGATTGTAAAAACCCTCTTGCATAGTCCAACTCAGCTTGCAGTTTTTCTTTTTCCTCTGCTGCATTAACCTGCTGCTGTAGTGGCACAAAAAATTCCATTTGATGTACTCTAAAACTTCCTCCATCCACTTCTTTTTCCTTTTGAGGACCTAAAAAGGCTCCCACAAATCCCAGTTTTTGAATGCTTGCTTGAAAGGGAATGTCATCTGTATTTTTGCTTTTGTGAAGGGTTACAAGTTCTTTAAAAGGTAATTGCTTTTCTTTTCTAAAATGACGCAGCCCAGCCACAATTTCTTTGGCGATTTCAAAGTTGTCCAATTTTGTTTGATCCACCGGTGCAACTATTGGCCAATGAGAAACAATCAAAGCATCCTCTGCTGTTCTCTCTTTCATGGCTTGCCATAATTCTTCTGTTAAAAAAGGCATAAAGGGGTGCAACAAACGCAAATTGTTTTCAAAAAGTGTTTTCACCTTTTGCCCAATAAGGGCATTCAAGGGCTGACCATAGTTGGGTTTAACCAATTCCAGTAACCAAGAGCAGAAATCGTCCCACAGCAATTTATAAATCGCCATGAGCGCATCCGAAATACGATATTTTTCAAAGTGTGCATCTACTTCTGCAAGGGTATTTTGAAATTGATTTTCGAACCAACCCAGTGCTTCTTCAGCTGCCGGATCAACGGCTATTAGAGTATCCAATGTCCAACCTTCCACCAATCGGAAAGCATTCCAAATTTTGTTGGCAAAGTTTTTTCCTTGCTGGCATAAACTTTCGTCAAAGAGCAGATCATTACCCGCTGGGGCACTGAGCATCAATCCCACCCTAACGGCATCGGCTCCAAAATCTTCAATAAGTTGTAACGCATCGGGCGAGTTGCCCAATTGTTTTGACATTTTGCGCCCTCGCTTATCTCGAACCAATCCTGTGAGATAAACCTTTGAAAAAGGCTTTTCGTCTCTAAATTCATATCCAGAAATGATCATTCGAGCCACCCAAAAAAATAAAATGTCCGGGCCGGTAACCAAGTCTTGCGTGGGATAATAATAATTGATTTCCTCGTTGTTGGGATTACAAATACCATCAAAAACAGAAAGGGGCCAGAGCCAGGAAGAAAACCACGTGTCTAACACATCGTTTTCTTGTTCTAAGGCATCAGCAGTGAGGGTGAGATTACCTGTTTTTTGGCGGGCTTTTTCTAGGGCCTTTTCTCTACTTTCTGCCACTACAAAATCTTCATTTCCCGAACCATAATAATAGGCCGGAATTTGATGGCCCCACCACAATTGTCTAGAAATATTCCAATCTCTAATATTTTCCATCCAATGGCGATACGTACTTTTAAACTTATCGGGAACTAAAGCAATAGCATCATCTTCCAAAACGGCTTTAATGGCCGGTTGAGCCAAGCTTTCCATTTTTAAAAACCATTGGTCAGATAAACGAGGTTCTATCACTTCTTTAGTGCGTTCTGATGTGCCTACCTTATGACTATGTGGTTCTTTTTTGACTAAAAATCCTTTTTCTTCAAGTTCTTTTACAATGGCTTTGCGCACAGCAAAACGGTCTTTTCCTTGGTAATGCAAACCATTTTCATTGAGGGAGCCATTGGCATTAAAAATAGTAATCATTTCTAGGCTGTGCTTTTTGCCAAGGGCATAGTCGTTGGGATCATGAGCCGGGGTCACTTTTAAGCAGCCTGTGCCAAATTCTTGATCTACATAGGCATCGGCAATCACCGGAATCGCTCTTCCCACCAAGGGCACTTCAGCCTGTTTGCCTTGAAGTTTTTTATAACGTTCATCATCAGGATGCACGCAAAGAGCCGTATCGCCCAATAGGGTTTCTGGACGTGTGGTGGCAATAATTACTTTTTCGGTGGAATCTTTGATGGAGTAAGCAATATGATAAAGCATTCCGTGTTTTTCTTCATAAATGACCTCCTCATCAGATAGGGTAGTTTGGGCTTTAGGATCCCAGTGTACCATACGGTTGCCTTTATAAATCAACCCTTTTTCATAAAGATCAACAAAAACCTTGATAACAGCAGCCGACATACCCGGATCGAGGGTGAATTTGGTGCGATTCCAATCGCAACTACAACCCAATTTTTTAAGCTGGTCTAAAATTACTCCACCATACTCATGTGTCCATTCCCATGCGTGGGTCAGAAAGGCCTGACGACTTAAACTGCTTTTGTCAATGCCCTCAGATTTAAGTTTTGCCACAACCTTTGCTTCCGTGGCAATAGAGGCGTGATCGGTTCCAGGCACCCAACAGGCATTGTAGCCGCGCATACGAGCTCTTCTGATAAGGATGTCTTGCAAAGTGTTGTTGAGCATGTGTCCCATATGTAAAACACCCGTCACATTGGGGGGTGGAATCACAATGGTATAAGACTCACGTTCATCTGGAGTAGAATGAAAATAACCCTGCTCTTGCCAGTATGAATACCATTTGGATTCTACTTCTGTGGCATTAAACTTGGACGGAAGTTGCATTGAATAGAAGAAAATTTAAATCACAAAAGTAAGCAGCTAAAACGTATAATAAAAAGAAAGGTTTGTAAAACCCCTTATTAATGTTTACTTTTATATTTTAATTTATTATCCCCATGAAAAATTTAACATTATCCTTTCTCTTAATTTTTAGTTTAAATTCAATGTTGGCTCAAACTGGTCCTTCCATCAGTTTTGAAGCAGAAACCATTGATTATGGCGAAGTGGCTCAAGGCAGTGATGGCACTCGCATTTTCAAATTTACAAATACCGGTGATGCGCCGCTAGAAATTAAAGATGCCAAATCTTCTTGTGGATGCACTGTACCTAAAAAACCG
>JBMYZB010000108.1:0-5863 GCA_049609945.1 Flavobacteriaceae bacterium | reverse complement strand
AATACTGGCATGACAGGCTATCAAGAAATCTTTACTGACCCTTCTTATTTTGGGCAGATAATGGTGACCACCAACGCACACATTGGCAACTACGGGGTTTTAGATGAGGAGAGTCAATCAAAAGAAATTCGAATTTCAGGGCTCATTTGTAAAAATTTTAATTTTAACTACTCGCGGCCTGCTGCAACAAAATCGCTCTATTCTTTTTTGGAAGCCCAAAATTTAGTTACGGTAGCAGATATAGATACTCGTGCCTTAGTACATCACATAAGAGAAAATGGTGCTATGAATGCCGTTATTTCAACCGAGACAGACCGAATTGAAGAGCTCAAAAAGGAGTTGGAAGTTTTACCAAAAATGGAAGGGTTAGAATTGGCTTCAAAGGTATCAACCACAGAGCCCTATTTTGTTGGTGATCCAAATGCTGCTTTTAAAGTTGCTGCATTGGACTTGGGTATCAAAACCAATATTTTGAACCATTTGTCTAAACGAGATTGTTATATCAAAGTTTTTCCTTTCAATACACCTTTTGAAACTTTAGAAGCTTGGGAACCCGATGGTTATTTTATTTCTAATGGTCCTGGAGACCCGGAACCATTAAAACAAGCCCAAGCAGTGGCTAAAGAAATCATTCTACGAAAGCTACCGCTTTTTGGTATCTGCTTGGGCCACCAAGTTATTGCCTTAGCTAATAGTATTCCAACCTATAAAATGTTTAACGGACATAGAGGTATCAATCACCCCGTAAAAAACTTGCTTACAGGTAAAGGTGAGATAACTTCTCAAAACCACGGATTTGCAGTGGTTCGAGAGGCGGCTGAAAAGCATCCCGAAATGGAAATTACGCATGTGCATTTGAATGACAACACCGTGGCCGGTTTACAAATGAAAAACAATCCTTGTTTTTCTGTACAATATCATCCAGAAGCAGGGCCAGGGCCAAACGATGCCACCTATTTATTTGACAACTACTTCAACTTAATTGAAAAGCACAAACCAATAACCAAATAATTTAAACTAAGAAATGAGCATAATTGTTAACGTTCATGCCCGCCAAATTCTTGATTCAAGGGGCAATCCAACTGTTGAGGTGGATGTGATTACCGAAAACGGCATTTTAGGACGTGCCGCAGTTCCATCTGGGGCATCCACTGGAGAACACGAAGCTGTGGAACTTCGAGACGGAGGAAAAGCCTACATGGGCAAAGGTGTTTCTCAAGCCATTAAAAATGTAAATGAAACCATTGCTCCAGCACTTGTTGGATCTTCAGTTTTTGAACAAGAAAAATTAGACCAAACCATGATTGATTTGGATGGCACCCCCAATAAATCAAAACTGGGAGCCAATGCCATACTGGGTGTTTCATTGGCCGCTGCTAAAGCCGCTGCCAATGAAGTAGGACTACCTCTATACCGATATATAGGTGGGGTAAATGCGAAAACCCTTCCTTTGCCCATGATGAATATTATCAATGGAGGGTCGCATTCGGATGCTCCTATTGCTTTTCAAGAGTTTATGATAATGCCACAAGGCGCTCAGAGTTTTTCTCAAGCTATGCAAATGGGTACAGAAATATTTCACCATCTAAAAAAAGTCTTACATGAAAGAAATCTGAGTACCGCCGTAGGTGACGAAGGTGGATTTGCTCCTGCGCTAGACGGCACTGAAGACGCCTTAGAAACCATTTTAAAGGCTATTAGCAATGCCGGTTATAAACCCAAAGAAGAGGTGATGATTGCTTTGGACTGCGCTAGTTCAGAATTTTATAAAGACGGGAAATACGATTATACCCTTTTTGAAGGGCCTCATGCTAGCATTCTTACTTCCGAAGAGCAAGCCACTTATTTAGCAGAACTTTCTGAAAAGTATCCTATTATTTCTATTGAAGATGGTATGGATGAAAACGATTGGGAAGGTTGGAAAAGACTCACTGAAAAAGCTGGAGACCGCGTGCAATTGGTTGGTGACGACCTTTTTGTGACCAATGTAGAAAGACTACAAGAAGGGATTTCAAAAAACATTGCCAACTCCATTTTGATTAAAGTAAACCAAATTGGTACGCTTTCTGAAACCATTGCGGCTGTAGAGAAAGCCCACCGTGCCGGATACACCGCTGTGATGTCTCATCGTTCTGGAGAGACAGAAGATAATACCATTGCTGATCTTGCTGTAGCCTTGAATACTGGTCAAATAAAAACCGGCTCTGCTTCCAGAAGTGATCGCATGGCAAAATATAACCAGCTTTTGAGAATTGAAGAAGAGCTAGATGTTACAGGTTATTTTCCTGGGGCGGCCGCTTTCAATGTCTAAAAAGCAAATTTCTAAGGGGTAATAAAAACTTACCAAAAGAGAAAGACTTTCTTTTGAACACCGTTTTTTGAATCCCTTATTCAAAACAAAAAACAGTGTATTATGAGTGAAAAAATAACGATTATTTCAGGTAACGATTCTTTTGAATTCCCACTTGTGAAGGGATCTGAGAACGAAGCGGCCATTGACATTAAAACCTTACGTGCCAAAACTGGACTAATTACTTATGATCCAGGCTATAAAAACACTGGCTCATGTCAGAGTGAGATTACCTTCTTGGATGGAGAAAATGGGATATTGCGCTATCGAGGTTATTCCATTGAAGATCTTACTAAAAAAAAGAGTTTTTTAGAAGTTGCTTATTTGTTGATTTTTGGTGAATTGCCCACGCCTGACGAACTTAAAAAGTTGTACACAGAGATAAAAGAAGAATCTTTAGTGGATGAAGACCTCAAAACGATTCTTAAAAGTTTTCCTAAAGCGGCTCATCCTATGGGTGTTTTAGCTTCTTTGACTTCTGCCTTAACCGCTTTTAATCCTTCAGCAGTGGATATATCTTCAGAAAAGGATATGCGAGAAGCCATTATTATGCTCTTGGCTAAATTTCCAATTTTGTGTTCCTGGACCCAACGAAAAGTAAAAGGGTTACCATTAAATTATGCAAACACCTCACTCTCATACGAAGAGAACATAGCATTTATGTTTTTCAAACGTCCGAATTTAGAATATACACCTAGTCCAACTGTGATCAAAGCACTTAACCAATTGTTGATTCTCCATGCTGATCATGAACAGAATTGCTCTACTTCCACAGTTCGTATTGTGGGTTCTTCTCATGCAGGTCTCTTCGCTTCGGTCTCGGCAGGCATTTCTGCGCTTTGGGGTCCTTTGCATGGTGGTGCTAACCAAGCTGTTTTAGAAATGTTAGAAGCTATAAGAAAGGATGGAGGAGACACCAAAAAGTATATGGCAAAGGCAAAAGACAAAAATGATCCGTTTAGATTGATGGGCTTTGGACACCGTGTTTATAAAAATTTTGACCCCCGTGCACGAATTATTAAAAAGGCCGCACATGAGGTATTAGATGAACTAGGCATTGAAGACCCTATTCTTGAAGTGGCAAAGGCTCTTGAACATGAAGCCTTAAACGACCCGTATTTTGTTGAACGCAAATTATATCCAAATGTTGATTTTTATTCCGGAATCATTTATCGTGCCTTGGGTATTCCTACAGAAATGTTTACTGTAATGTTTGCTTTAGGAAGATTGCCTGGATGGATTGCCCAATGGTTAGAAATGCGAAAAAATAACGAGCCCATTGGTCGCCCTCGTCAAATTTACAACGGCCCAAATTTGCGAACCACTTAGAGTGTGTCAATATGTGGCGGAACATTGCGTAGTTTTTCATCCATCATTTTTTTGAAAAATCCGGCTTCTGGTTCAGTGGCAACACGCAAACGTATATAATAATGATCGATAAAAAGAGTAATTTCTTTTGGTTTTTCTTTATAGACTTTCAACTTAAAATAGGGGATAATTAGACCATAGGTTTCCAACAAACTTCGAAACCTAATAATAATACCTTGGGGTCTTAACTCCACATTGCAGTGATTTGTATTTTGATCTAAGATTAAAAGGTTGTGTATCTCTAAAGATGTTTTGGTCATCAATAGCTTTGGAGATCCAATACCTTTGCGTTGTAGTCGTTCTTTTATAGAAAAGGGTTTGCCAACTGTTGCATTTATTTTTGCGGTGATGGCCGGGTCGTTATAGGAAATGTTATGCAACATATTCAGTAAAGATAAGCTAACAAGAAATGGCAACATAATCAAAGCATAATAATTATCTTAGCGCAAATTCTATGAAACAGATATATACTTCTATTGAACAGGCGGTTGTTTCTTTTTTTAAAGAGGAATTCGAAATACCTCTGGATGAAATTTCCTTTCAACAAACCAAAAAAGAATTTGAAGGTGACCTTACCTTAGTTTTGTTTCCTTATTTGCGCCAAACCAAAACGAGCCCCGATATTCTGGGGCAACGTTTGGGTGATTTTCTTGTGGTTCAAGCCCCGGAAGTAACAACCTATAATGTGGTGAAGGGTTTTTTGAATTTATCCCTTTCAGATGCCTTTTATATCAGTCAGTTTAAAGCCCTTAAGGCCATCGGAAATTTTGGTATTCAAGCGGTTGCTGAAAATGCCCCTACCGTTTTAATTGAATATTCTTCTCCTAACACCAATAAACCCCTCCATTTAGGCCATATCCGAAATAATCTTTTGGGGCATGCTGTAGCTAACATTTTATCGGCCAATGGGAAGCGAGTCATTAGGGCACAGATCATAAATGATAGAGGCATACACATTTGCAAATCTATGGTGGCCTGGAAACGCTATGGCCAAGGCGAAACCCCGCAAAGCCAAAAGATTAAAGGAGACCAATTGGTGGGTCATTATTATGTCAAGTTTGATCAGGTATATAAAGAAGAAATAAAAGCCCTGATGGCAAAGGGACAAACAGAAGAGCAAGCTAAACAACAGGCCTCCATTTTACAGGAAGCCCAAAATCTTTTACGGCTTTGGGAAGCAGGAGACAAAGAAACTAGAGCACTTTGGAAACAAATGAACCAATGGGTTTATGATGGCTTTGAGTTGACCTACAAGAATTTAGGGGTCTTTTTTGATCGTTTGTATTATGAGAGCGAAACCTATTTGTTGGGAAAAGACATAATTGAAGAAGGCTTAGCTAAAAACATATTTTACAAAAAAGAAGATGGCTCCGTTTGGATTGACCTCACTGATGAAGGTTTAGATGAAAAACTCCTCTTACGTGCCGACGGAACTGCAGTTTATATTACACAAGATTTGGGTACGGCTCACCAACGGTTAACCGATTTTCCATCACTTTCTGAAATGGTATATACTGTTGGCAATGAGCAAGACTACCATTTTAAAGTACTCTTTTTGGTTTTTAAAAAATTGGGATATACTTGGGCCAACGCCCTTTTCCATTTGAGTTATGGCATGGTTGATTTGCCTAGTGGCAAGATGAAAAGTAGGGAAGGCAACGTGGTGGACGCTGACGATTTGATTGAACAAATGCGCAGCACAGCCAAAGACATATCAGAAGGAGTAGGAAAATTGGAGGGCCTTAAAGAGCAAGAAAAGAAAAATCTATACCATACTGTGGGACTTGGGGCATTAAAATATTATATTTTAAAAGTAGATCCTAAAAAGCGTATTTTGTTTGACCCTAAAGAATCGGTCGATTTTAACGGCAATACGGGTCCTTTTATCCAATATACGCATGCACGCATTAAAACGCTTTTGAGCAAAGCTTCCTATGGCCAACATTCCTTTTCCGACAAACTTGTTTTAGATGCTAAAGAAAGGGCAATCATACAACAATTATTGCTGTTTCCAGAAGTAGTGACCCAAGCGGGTCAACAGTACAGCCCGGCCTTGGTTGCTAATTATGTTTATGATTTGGTTAAAGTGTTCAATACCTTTTATCAAAACATTAATGTGCTCTTAGCCAAGGATTTGCAACAAAA
>JBMYZB010000107.1:0-5921 GCA_049609945.1 Flavobacteriaceae bacterium | reverse complement strand
ACCTTTTTGTTACTTTTACGTCCTTGAAACCAAATGCACTTTTATGGCACTAAACAACCGAGAGATTAGCAATAAGTTTAGAGTTTATCATCGCTATCTAGGCTTTTTTTTAACAGGCATTATGTTTGTGTATGCTTTATCGGGCATCACCCTCACGTTTCGTAATACCGACTATTTTAAAAAAGAAACCGTTGTAGAAAAAACTATTGATAAGGGGCTAGAAAGACCTCCCCTGGGACGAGGCGATAAACTTATTTCTTACAACGCAGAAACCGGAGCGTTAAAATACATTCAAAAAAAACCGCCCTTGCTTTTGGGAGCCATGGAAAAGATGCATAAAGCCACCTCGGCTTCTCCTTTGTTTTTCTTAAATATATTTTTTGGGGTGGCACTGCTGTTTTTTGTATTGTCTGCTTTTTGGATGTTTTTACCCCAAACCGAAATCTTTAAAAAAGCCATTTATTTTACCCTGGCAGGAATGTTGCTTACCGTGTTGATGTTGGTGGTGTAGCGGGGATTAATGAATATTCAATGACGATTAAAGAATAACGAAGTTTGGGTTAATAGCCGATAGATTATTGTGAATAAACGCCTTGGATGTAGGGCTAAAAAAATTGTGCTTACTTTAGAGCAGTATGAAACGAAGAACATTTTTAGACCAAGGTGCTTTAGGGGTAGGTAGCATGTTTATTTCCCCAACACTGATTAGCCCACATCCCACACATAAAAAAGCTGAAAAACCCTTGCCACACAAGCCCTATGTATTGAGTACTTGGAGTATGCCGCAAGCCACACAAACGGCAGGCAATGCCTTAGACAACGGAATGAGTGCACTAGAAGCCGCTGTGGCAGGGGTGGGCATTGAAGAAGCCAATGTGTTGAACACCACCGTGGGCAAAGGAGGCACACCCAATCGCGATGGCACAGTGAGTTTAGATGCTTGTGTAATGAATCATAAAGGGCAGTGTGGTTCTGTTATGGCAGTAGAAAATATTGTTCATGTGGCCGCATTGGCCAAAGCCGTGATGGAAAAAACACCCCACGTAATCTTGGCCGGAAAAGGGGCACAAAAATTTGCCATAGAACAGGGCTATGTAAAAGAAAATCTGCTGAGTGAAGCCAGCAAAAGAGCTTGGAAAAATTGGTTGGAAAAGGGAAATTACAAGCCCGAAATAAACATAGAAAACCACGACACTATTGGCATGCTTTGTGTAGATGGCCAAGGTCATTTGTCTGGGGCTTGTACCACCAGTGGTTTGGCCTATAAAATGGCAGGCCGTGTGGGCGATTCGCCAGTTATTGGTTCGGGTCTATATATTGACAATGCCGTTGGAGGGGCCGTGGCCACCGGTGTGGGTGAAGAGGTGATTAAAACCGTGGGGAGTTTTTTGATTGTAGAGCTCATGCGACAGGGTAAACCGCCACAAGAAGCTTGTGAGGAAGCTATTCATAGAATACTTCAAAACCACCCCAACCAACCTGATTTTCAAGTGGCTTATTTGGCCACCAACAAAGCGGGTGCCATTGGTGCTTTTAGTATTCATAAAGGTTTTTCTTACACCCAATACAAAAACAATACGGTTCAAATTGTGGCGGCTTCTGCCCAATTTTAATTGGAAACACCCCCTTTTTTCACTCGTAGTTTTCCGTCGTATCTAATTTGATAGGTGGACTGGTTGTGGGGATTAAAAGTGGTCCAATAGAGCGTATCGTTTTCTATAATTTTTTCAATTTGAATGGTTTCCCCAAAAAACTTGGCTTTTGGCATTTTAATCTCTGGTAACTGCTCTTTTTCTCGGGTAGCTGCTTCACGAAATTGGGCATACATCCATAAAATAAGAGCCGTGTCTTGTGGCGGTTCAAATCTTTGCTTTGAAGGTGTATCAGAAAAGTAAACAAAACCCCAATATTCTGGTAGGTGCATATTAATGACACCTTGTGGGCTCCACACCCAATTGTATTCAGGTAAAAATGCACCCGTGCTATCTTTTTTTCTGTAGTATCTGTTGTTTTTCAAATCAAATTCCCAATTGACACGCGAAAAATTGATGCGCCAATATTGGTTTTCGGGAATTGTATCTCCGTCATTGCCTCGCATTAAATCCTTCCAAGGCAAAGCCATTTCAAGTTGCCAACTTTGGTCAATATCTGAAGGGTCATTTAGGGTGCCTTGATATGACACCGCCGATTGCAACCCCTTAATATTCCATTGGTTGTCCACCTTATTTTTATTCAGGTAGGGTTTGTTTAAGAACAAGTCCCAAACCGTATTAAAGGCGTTTAGTTCTAACTCCATATAATTGTGCGTATCACCATCGGGGTCAATAAATACTTCAAAATCGTTGTTGTAAAAAATGACCGTATCCCGTTGTTTGAGTGTGGCCCACAAATGAGGTTCTTTGAGTTTTGCTAAAATATAGAGTGCATTTTGATTCCATAGCATTTTAACTTGGGTTTCATAGTGTGGTTTTTTGATCCCTTCAATATCTATAAAAGTCTCTGACCATGGCGCTTGATGCCATATCGATTCTTGCTCTCCATCAATTTGGATGGGTTCATCGATGTGGTAAGCAACATAGGTTTTGGGCAAAAAGTGATTCTCTAATGTGGTGACATTCTTTGGATGGCAAGAAAAGAGGAAAAGAAAAATTAGACCAATGTAAATTAGGGATTGACGCATAAAATATTTTTTAATTTGTTTTGATTTTGTGTTCTCTTTGCCAAGGAATTCGCCCACCTTTTTGAATGTGTATCATCAATTTTTGATTCAGTTCTTTGGCTTTTTCAGGGTAGTCTTCAATCACATTCTTTTTTTCATATGGGTCTTCCATAAGATCATAGAGTTCCAAGGGTTTGTAAGGGCTATTTTGTAACAATTTCCAGTGGCCTACTCTAATCGCATGATAGGCTTTTCCACCATATTTCATACCGCCTTCTCTTCGCACAAAATAAAGTTCTCTTTCTTCTTCTTTGGGTTTGCCCAACAACGTGGAAAGAAAACTTCTCCCATCCAAAGAATCATTTTGATCCAACTCGGCTATTGCTAATAGTGTAGGAAAAATATCTACGGTGGCATTGAGCTGATGGGTGGTACTTCCTTTTTTAATTCTATTGGGCCAAACCATAACTGTTGGCACGCGCAACCCACCTTCATACATGCTTTGTTTTCCATCTCTCAAAGGGCCATTGTTGGCTAAACTGGGCAGGTGTCCTCCGTTGTCGCTGGTAAAAATAATAAGGGTGTTTTTGTATTGCCCACTTTCTTTTAAAGCTTTAACCACCTGTCCGATTCCATCATCTAAGTGTTCAATAAAGGCGATGAGTTTAGCACGTTTTTTAGGCAAAGAAGGGTCTCTCTTCAATACTTTTTGGTAATAAGATTCTGGGGGTTGCACCGGAAAATGGGGGGCATTGTAAGCTAAATAGAGAAAAAATGGGGTTTTTTCATTTTTTCTCAATTGAATATAATCTGCCGCCCATTGCGAAAAAAGATCAGTGGCGTGGCCCTCAGGGTCAATTTCTTGGGTATTTAAGCGCATAAAATTTTTTCCTACTCTTCTCTTCACCACGTAGTCTTCCATCATATCTTCTAACCAGCCATGGAAAAGATCAAAACCTTTTTCGTTAGGTAGGTTAGGGCTGGCTAGACCCAAATTCCATTTTCCTATATGGGCTGTATGATAGCCTGCCTCCTTAATTCTTTGGGGTATAAGTATTGTATTTGGATCTAAAAACCCCCAATTGTTTTTTGGATTAGATCGAATTAAACCAGGTACTCCCACCCGATCAGGGTTTTTTCCGGTCATTATGGCGGCTCGAGTGGGGGCACAAACGGGGGCATTGGTATAAAAATGTGTAAAAAGCATCCCCTCTTTTCGCAATGCATCAATATGAGGTGTTTTTAGGTCTTTAGTACCGGCAAAAGACACATCGGCATAGCCTTGATCATCGGTTAAAATGAGTAGAATATTTGGTTTTTTCTTTTGTTGTTGCTGGGCTTGAGCCATCCCAACTGTCATTTGCCCAAAAATCAAAAAACCAAGTATGGGCACTATATTATACATTTTCATAATGACAAGATACTATGAATCGTATATAAATCAAATTCTTCTCATCTATCTAAAACAAAAATTAATTATCTCTTCTAGGCCTTTTAAATTCCTGATTTTCATTATCCCAAATAAAATCAGAATTTATTTTTCCTGTGGTGGGGTTGTAAAACACTTCTACAAAACCAGGAAATTTAGAATCTATTAATTTTAGTTGCACCACAAAGGTGTAGTAGTGATAAGTGTCATATGAACTTAAAAAAGTGTAATAGGAATCAAAAGAAATGTTCATTACATATTCTGCCGAAGTAAAATTTTGGCTAACAAATTGTATGATTTTATTATTGATGGTTTGTAATTCATTTGATTTAGATTTATTGAAATAGATAATGTTTTGATTCACTCCATTAATTAGATCTTTATACTCAACCAAAATATCATCAATGCTTGGTTTTATTTGTTGATCTTGAATCTCGAGCTCTTTAATATCTGGCAAGTATGAGCGCTTTTCAATTTCACTATCACTCAATCTAAAATTATTTTTTTGAGGATCCCAAATATAGTCAGTGTTTATCTTATCGGTGCTGGGATAGTGGTCTATTTCCAAATATTTAAATTCATTATTTTGATTCGAATTTTTAATTTTAACGCGAGCAAAATAAGACATAACATGAGACTTTATCATAGCGTTGGTTTTGGTTTGATATGATTGCCAAGTGATGTTGCTCGTAGACTCTATAATATTTTTAAAGTTTTCATTTAAATAGAATTCAATTCGATTATTTAAAGATCTGTTAAATTGGGGTATAATAACCCCTCTGTCATTTTCCTTTAGGAGCTCCGTATTATATATAAAATTTTCAATAGAAACAAATGTTCCTTCTTGTGAAGAAACTGATAACGTATAAAAGAGATACGTGAGTAATAGAATTTGGTGAAATTTCAAATCTGTCTGTTTTATGTTTGTATTAAAACTTTAATTTTCCTTTGTAAATAAATTTTCACCCTCTTTTACAATCAAATCAGAAATCTTCAAGTCATCTAATCCTTTTTGATCAAAGGGATTTTCAATATAGTCTTGAACATTATAAAGCGCCATCAAAATAAAGCTAATCATCATAGAAATGATCATTGAGAGGATGTCTGAACTCTGATTTTGATTTGTAAATAAAAAATCATTTGCATTAAAAAGAAGAGGAGATAAATAAATAAAAATCAAACAATACATTCTTAGGGAAATAGGAGTAGTATGAATTTTAATTCCATTGAGCATTTCTATGTCATAAAACATTTCATTTTTTACCCGAATTATGGAATCCTTTTCCCTCTCGTTAAATTTGTCTTTGTATGCCATTATTTCCTTGAAAATATTTTTTCTTAAACGTCTTATATCTGCTAATGCGTTATCGGCCACATTGCTTTCTTGGAGTCGAAAATTTAAAATGCTTTGCAGGCTTAAAAGCATATCAAAAATTTTTACATATTGTTTTTTTTCAATGTTATTAACAGAATAAATTAAATTGGTTAAATCGATAATTTTGTTCCTAAAACTGGTGAAATGAACAACCGCATCTTGTCTTCTTTGATATGCACTTGTAATTGAAAACACCAAGGGAAAAACAATTGCTATACTTAGTATAGTTAGATCAATTTCAAGTTTAATTGAGAAATATTTATAAAATTGTATGACAACAAAAGTTTCTATTAATATTAAATAAATTCTGTAGTTAAAAACATTTAAGACGGCTTTGATCATAAGATTAAATTAATTTGCTTTTTGAACTTCTGCTTCATTGTCTTGCTCTGCCCCACCCAAATTAATTCTGAGCACTATTTCATGAGTTCTTAGATTGAGTTGGGAAAGCGAGCTCA
>JBMYZB010000106.1:0-5962 GCA_049609945.1 Flavobacteriaceae bacterium | reverse complement strand
AAAAATATATAGTCTATTATTTAAAAGCTTGATAAGTTTTTTTGATGTTGAGATGCGTTATCTTTGTGCAACCGATTTGTAGGTATGTCTAAAAAGAAAAAAGCACAGCAGCGCATAGAGAAAAAAATAATAACCTTTTTCCAAAGCCGACCCAAACAAAAATTAAACTACAAACAAATAGCTGGAGCACTACAAATCACCAGTACACAAGGCAGAAATGACATTATTAGGTCATTAGGAAAACTAGTTCAAAAAAAGATTATAAAAAACGAAAGCAGGGGACAGTACAGTTATATTGAAACAAACAAAAAAACAATAGCAGCGCGTTTCTATGTGTTGCCTAACGGAAAGGGCATGGTGCAAACAGATGAAATTGACGGTCCAATTATAATTGCTAAAAAACATTTTTGTCAGGCGTTACATGGTGATTTAGTTCAATTGCATTACAGGCGTAACCGAAAGAAAGAGCAATGGGAAGGAGAAGTTGTTTCGGTGGTGGAACGTCAAACTAAAGAATATGTGGGCGTATTAGAAATACACTCAGATTTTGCTTTTGTGCTCACCCGCAATGTTCGGATGTATACTGATTTTTTTATTCCTGTAAAGGAAACCAAAGCCTACCAAAACGGAAATAAAGTGGTTGTGGTTTTTGATCATTGGGAACCCGCAGATGACTGTCCCACAGGAAAGATCATAAAATCGTTAGGCGAACCAGGCGAAACCGAAACAGAAATACATGCCATTTTGCATGATTATGGGTTACCTTATTCCTTTCCAAATGCGGTGGAACAAGAAGCAGCAGGAATTGATACACACATAGAATCAAAAGAAATAAAAAAAAGGAAGGATTTTAGAGGAAAATTGACCTTTACCATAGATCCTATCACAGCCAAAGATTTTGATGATGCATTATCTTTTGAGGAATTGAGCAATGGAAATTATGAAGTGGGTATACACATTGCAGACGTTTCACATTATGTTCAACCCAACACCCTTTTAGAAGAAGAAGCATACAATAGAGCTACATCGGTATATTTGGTAGATAGGGTGGTGCCCATGCTACCAGAAAAGCTTTCTAACGGTTTATGTTCTTTAAGACCCCACGAAGAAAAATATACGATGAGTGCCGTCTTTGAACTTACACCAAAGGGAGAGATAATATCTGAATGGTTTGGAAAAACAATAATTTTTTCGGACCACCGATTTTCATATGAAGAGGTACAGGAAGTTTTAGAAACACAACAAGCAGAGGTGTCTGAAAATGTGTCTTTAACTAAAAAAAAATACACCCTTTCCTCTCCCCTTTTTTTGGCTCTTAATACACTTAATGGCTTGGCGCAACAGTTTAGAATCAAAAGAAGAAAAAGTGGTGCACTGTTCTTTGATCGGCAAGAAGTCAATTTTACCCTCAATGAGACCAATGACCCTGTTGGTATTTCTTTTAAAGTATCCCAAAACGCCCATCAACTAGTGGAAGAAATGATGCTTTTAGCCAACCGAAAAGTAGCGGAGTTTATTGGCAAAAGATCTGAAAAATTACCCTTCGTTTATCGGGTGCATGACGACCCTGACTTTGATAAATTAGATCAACTGAGTCGTTTTGTTAAGCGTTTTGGATACCAACTCAATGTAGACCAAAAGAAAGTTTCCACAAGCATCAATAACTTGTTGATGGCCACACACGGGAAAAAAGAACAAAACTTAATTGATACCCTAGCGCTTCGTGCCATGAGTAAAGCAGTATACACTACAAAAAACATTGGACATTACGGTTTAGCCTTCTCCTATTACACGCATTTCACTTCCCCAATAAGGCGCTATCCGGATGTGTTGGTACACCGATTACTCATGCACTATTTAGAAAAACCCAAACCTGTTTCTGTCGAAGCCCTTGAAATGGCCTGTGAACATTCTTCTTCCCGAGAACAGTTGGCCACAAAAGCGGAACGCGATTCAATTAAATACATGCAAGTGGTGTTTATGGAAAAGCATGTGGGTGAAACCTTTTCAGGGGTAATTTCTGGAGTAACAGACCGAGGAATTTTTGTGGAACTAAACGAAAATAAATGTGAGGGCATGATTAGAGTAGTTGATATAGAAGGCGATTATTATATTTATATGGAAACTGAATATGCGCTCATTGGGCAGCGCACCAAAAGACGTTTTCAATTGGGTGACCCCATTCAAATAAAAGTGAAAAAAGCAGATGTAATCAAAAGACATTTGGATTTTGTGTTAGCATAAACCCTATCTTTGAAAAATCCCAAACAAGAATAACATGAAAATAAAAACCCTCTTTTTCGTTTACCTATTAACACTTGTCACTGGCCTTGCCCAAGAAAAAAGGATTGTGATTGTTTCCCCCTTTACGGTGGTAAAAATTTTTTCGGGTATGGAAGTAAAACTCATCCCATCTGAAGAAAATAAAGTGATTGTTTATGGTGATTATCAACAAGGCGTAATTGTGCAACAAAAAGGAGAGACACTAAAAATAAAGCAATCGATTGCTAGTTTAATCAATAAGGAGTTTTCTTATATAGAGATTTATTCAACAGAGAAGTTGTACCAAATTAATGCACACCAGAGAAGTAAAATTACAGCCACACAACCTTTTGAGCAAGATCAAATAACCCTTAAGGTCAGAGAGGGGTCAGAACTGACATTAGATTTAGCGTGTGATAAAATTAAAGGTAATGTGTCAACAGGGGGTCGCTTGTATCTCGAAGGCAAAACCCAATATTTAGATCTAAAGATTAACTCTGGAGGTAGCTGTGAGGCAGAAAAGCTAAAGGCGAACAATGTGAGCACACAGGTGGTGGCTGGAGGTGTGGCTTATGTTAATGCCACTGCTTTGTTAGAAGCGAAAGTAACTGGCGGAGGCATAGTTCGTATTTTTGGTAAACCAAAAAAACAAATTACCCAAACCACTTTAGGAGGAAAAATTGTAGAGGTTGAATAAAAAAACCCGCTTTTACACGGGTTAAACTTTGAGGCATCGAGCGGATTCGAACCGCTGTAAAAGCTTTTGCAGAGCTCTGCCTAGCCACTCGGCCACGATGCCAGCGTGCACAAAATTAACAAATTATAGTTCACCTTACCTAATTTATCGACTTAGTTGTAATTGTACGGCAACCGCATCAACATTTCCACCAATAGGGGGGTTTTTTTTCACCACCTTTACTTTAACTTGCTCCACGGTGGGATGTTCTTCCATGATACTCTTCCCGATACGATGTGCCACATTTTCCAAGAGGTGTGATCGCTTTTGCATCTCTTTTTTTACAATGGCGTGTAGGGCAACATAGTCTACAGTATCTTTGAGATGGTCTGTGTTTGAGGATAAAGACAAATTTGTATCCACCTCTAAATCAACAACATAATCACTCCCTATTCGGCTTTCTTCATCCATACACCCATGGTATGCATAGAGCCGAATATTATCTAAAAAAATCTTTCCCACCTCTTTTTTTGACAAAGATAGAAAGTCTACTGACATGGATTTGGAAAACAACGAAATCAATATCTTTGTGCTCATAATTAAGGCTATGGAAAAATCCTTACATTTCATTGAACATCTTATTGAAGAAGATCTTCAAAATGGCTATCATAAAAAGGCACTTCGCTTTCGCTTTCCTCCAGAACCGAATGGTTATTTACATATTGGTCATGTAAAAGCCATTTGTTTAAATTTTAATCTCGGCGAAAAGTATAATGCTCCTGTGCATTTGCGCTTCGATGACACCAATCCAGCTAAAGAAGAGCAACAATACGTAGAGGCCATAAAAAAGGATATTCAGTGGTTAGGTTATCAATGGTCTAAAGAATGCTATGCATCAGATTATTTTGAGCAACTATATTTATGGGCACACGACCTAATTGACAAGGGTTTGGCTTATGTGGATACTCAAGATTCTGACCTAATTGCAGATCAAAAAGGAACCCCAACAACCCCAGGACAATTAAGCCCTTATCGCAACCGATCAGTTGAAGAAAATAAAGCTCTTTTCACTGCCATGAGAGCAGGAAAATTCAAAGCAGGCGAACATGTATTACGGGCTAAAATTGATATGGCAGCACCCAACATGTTGTTGCGTGACCCAATTATGTATCGAATTTTGCACAAAGAACACCACCGTACGGGAAACGAATGGTGTATCTATCCGATGTATGATTGGACCCACGGAGAGTCAGATTATATTGAACAAATCTCTCATTCGCTGTGTACGTTAGAATTTAAGCCCCACCGCGATTTGTACAATTGGTTTCTTGAAGCTCTTCAACCACATGCTTTACCACTGGCCCCAAAACAACGTGAGTTTGCTCGACTCAATTTATCTTTTACTGTGACTAGCAAAAGAAAATTGGCAACGCTAATAGAGAACAATCTAGTGAGCGGGTGGGATGACCCGCGCATGCCCACCATTTCAGGTCTGCGTCGCCGTGGTTATACCCCTCGAGCACTTCGAAATTTTGTAGAAGCCGCGGGAGTATCAAAGCGTGAAAACGTTATAGACCTATCCTTATTAGAGTTTTGCGTGCGGGAAGACTTAAATGAAAATGCACCTAGGATCAACGCTGTGCTCAACCCTGTTCCCTTAATCATTACAAACTATCCAGAGGATAAGACAGAATTATTAGAGGGTGAAATAAATCCTGAAAAGCCAGAATTAGGAACTCGAAAAATCCCGTTTTCAAAGACCTTGTATATTGAACGAGAAGACTTTAAAGAAGAGGCCAATCGAAAATTTTTTAGACTCACCTTGGGTAAAGAAGTGCGATTAAAAAATGCCTATATCATCAAAGGGGAAATGGTAGATAAAGACGCAGAGGGTAATATTTCTACCATATATTGTAGCTATGATCCAGACAGCAAGAGTGGCAGTGGCACAGAAGCCAGCCAACGGAAAGTAAAGGGCACATTGCACTGGTTGAGTCAAGAGCATGCCTTACCCGCCACAATCAATCTATACGACCGTTTGTTTCAAGTACCAGCACCTGATCAAGACAAAGAAGTTTCTTTTTTGGACCATATTAACCCTAATTCTTTTCAACAAATCCAAGCTTATGTGGAGCCCAGTGTGGCACAAACAAAACCAGGAACCACATATCAGTTTCAGCGTTTAGGTTATTTTGTTGTGGATCAAGTCAGTAAAGAAGGCGCCTTGGTTTTTAATAAAACAGTTGGCTTAAGAGATACTTGGGCCAAACAAACCAAAAACTAGTTTTCTGGTTCAGCATCTTTATTTTTCCCATTTTGCTTTTGGTTCTGCATCTTCATGGCTTCACCAATCTGATTGCTGGCTGTGAAAGAAGCCACCATATTGTTTAGCATATCACTACCTGCTTGAGGTGAATTTGGCAATAAGATGAGGTTGCTGTTGGTTTCTTCACCAATGGATTGCAGGGTGTCATAATGCTGAGTGACCACAATAAGAGCTGAAGCCTCTTGGGAGTTGATGCCCACATTGTTGAGCACATCTACAGAGTCTTCTAATCCTCTAGCAATTTCTCTACGTTGATCAGCAATTCCTTGCCCTTGTAATCGTTTACTTTCCGCCTCTGCCTTGGCTTTTTCAACGATTAAAATACGTTCTGCGTCACCTTCATATTGTGCGGCTACTTTTTTTCTTTCAGCGGCATTGATCCTGTTCATTGCGGCTTTCACTTCGGCATCAGGGTCAATATCGGTCACTAAGGCTTTTATAATATCATAGCCATAGTTGATCATTGCATCATTGAGTTCGCCCTTCACAGCATTTGCTATCTCATCTTTCTTCTCAAAAACATCATCTAACTTCATTTTAGGCACCACGGCACGAACCACATCAAAAACATAAGATGTGATTTGATCTTGCGGAAAATCTAATTTATAAAACGCATCATACACCTTCTCAGAGACCACTTTATATTGTACAGATACTTTTAGTTTAACGAACACATCGTCTTTCGTTTTGGTTTCCAC
>JBMYZB010000105.1:0-6045 GCA_049609945.1 Flavobacteriaceae bacterium | reverse complement strand
CCCCTTTTTGCCCCAAATCTTACCATGAACTTAACCTACTTATGTTCTGGTTATGTAAATTTATACTAATCATTGAGTGAGAATTGAACTTATCGTTGAAAGGTAATTTATTAGGTTGAAAGGGAAAAGGCCTTAAATGATGTGAAAATAAAAAGGGGGAATAAATTCCCCCTTTTTGCCCCAAATCTTACCATGAACTTAACCTACTTATGTTCTGGTAATCCAAATATCTAATAGCGCTTGAAGCAAAACCCAATTAGTCGATAAAATACATATTTTATCGTTAAAATGTCAATACGCTCGTTCAGCCTTCCCCTCATAAAAGTTCATAAAGGCACGATTAACTACTCGATGCCCCCCCGGAGTAGGGTAGTTTCCTGTAAAATACCAATCGCCTAGATTAGACGGACAAGCACGATGAAGATCCTCCACCTTTTGAAAAAGTATTTCAACAGGGGCATGAACACCATCTTCTTTTAGGATAGCCGCAATTTTTTTCGAAATCATTTCATCCGTAAACGGGGCATATATTGCTTTGACATGATTAGCAGGTTGCGCTTCATGGGCCTCAAAACTAGCCATACATTTTTGGTACACCAAATTAATAACATCGTTATAAGTGCCATTATCTCTATGCAGTGCTAACGCGGCTTTAAAGGCAATAAATTCTTCTAGTCGAGCCATATCAATACCATAACAATCTGGATATCGAATTTGAGGGGCGCTAGAAACCACCACAATTTTTTTTGGCCCCAAACGATCTAGCATTTTTAAAATACTTTTTTGAAGCGTAGTTCCGCGCACAATACTATCATCAATAATAACCAAGTGGTCTGTTGGTTTAACCACTCCATAGGTTACATCATAAACATGAGCCACCAAATCGTCTCGACCACTATCTTCTGTAATAAACGTTCTTAACTTGGCATCTTTAATAGCAATTTTTTCAATTCGTGGTCGCAACCACAGTAAATCTTCAATTTTTTTGTTTGCTTCTTTTGGGTTTGCTTTTAGTTCGGCAGCCATAGTTTTGCTAAGATGATCTTGTACTGCCCCTATGAGTCCGTAAAAAGAGGTTTCTGCTGTGTTGGGTATATAAGAAAAGACAGTGTTTTTTAAATCGCCTTCGGTGGCTTTATGTACTTCTGGAAATAGAAAACTGCCCAAATTTTTTCGTTCTTGATAAATCTCGGCGTCACCTCCGCGTGAAAAATAAATCCGTTCAAAAGAGCATGCTTTGTAGGCACCCGGTTCTAAAATTTTCTTAACCTTAGTGGTACCGTTACGTTTTATGATAAGGGCATGGCCTGGAGTTAGTTCTTTAATTTCTTCGTAAGCGATATTAAACACGGTTTGAATTACCGGACGCTCAGAGGTGACCACCACCACTTCATCATCTTCGTAATAAAATGCCGGACGAATGCCATTTGGGTCTCTCAAAACAAAAGCATCACCATGTCCCAAAAGACCTGCCATCGCATAACCTCCATCCCAGTTTTTAGCGGCTTTTCGCAATACTTTTGAAACTTTAAGCCGTTCGGCAATAATGGGAGAGGCCTCCGCCTTAGAAACACCTTCCTTTTTTAAGGTCTTATATATTTTTCTAACGGCATCATCTAAAAAATGACCAATTTTTTCCATCACTGTGATGGTGTCGGCACGCTCTTTGGGGTGTTGACCGAGAGCAATAAGGTTTGAAAACAACTCATTTACATTGGTCATATTAAAATTACCCGCCACAATAAGATTGCGGTGCATCCAGTTGTTTTGTCTTAGAAATGGGTGCACACTTTCCAAGTTATTTTTGCCAAAGGTACCATAGCGAACATGTCCCAACATTAGCTCTCCTAGATAAGGTACAGCTTGTTTGAGTTGTTCAGGGTCATAGACCAATTCAGGTTGATCATTTAGGGTTTGCTGAATTCTATCGTTAATGATCGAGAAGATATCTTGAATGGGCTGTTGCTGTGCAGAACGTACACGACTAATGTATCGTTGTCCGGGCTGCATATTAAATTTGATACTGGCAAAGCCAGCTCCATCTTGCCCTCTATTGTGTTGCTTTTCCATCAACAAATACATTTTGTTGATGCCATAAAGTGAACTTCCATACTTTTCTTTATAGTATGAAAGTGGCTGCTTTAATCGAAGCAGAGCTATACCACATTCGTGTTTGATAGCATCACTCATTGAGCAAAGTTAAGGCAATTCAATTTCATATTCTGTTAAATTCTTAAACGTTCTTATGCGGTGAGCAAAAGTCTGAGAATCTAGTGCCTGTAGGCTTTTCACGCCAAATTTCTCCACCGTAATGGAGGCTAGGGCAGAACCATAGATGAGGGCTGTTTTCATGGTGTTATAATCCACTTGTTTTTGTTGGGCTAAAAAGCCAACCACACCGCCAATAAATGAATCGCCTGCTCCGGTTGGGTCAAATACTTCTTCTAAAGGAAGGGCTGGAGCACAAAAAACTTCATGTTCATGAAACAGCAAAGCACCGTGCTCTCCTTTTTTTATGATAATATAGGATGGACCCATGGCTTGTATTTCTTGGGCAGCTTTAACCAACGAATGACATCCGGTGAGCATTCTTGCTTCTTCATCGTTAATTGAAATTACATCCGTTTTTGCAATCATTTGATCGAGAGATTCTCTATAATCGGCGATCCAAAAATTCATGGTGTCCAATACAACCAAGGCCGGCTTTTTATGCATTTGCTGAAGCGTTTCCAGCTGCAAAGCAGGATGCAAATTTCCGAGCATTAGGAAAGAAGCATCCTTAAAGTTTTCTGGCACAGTCGGTTGAAATTTTTCAATCACGTTTAGTTGGGTGTCCAAAGTAGTCCGAGTATTCAGATCGTTGTGATAGCGCCCTTTCCAGAAAAAAGTTTTTTCTGTAGGGTGTTCTTCTACCCCATTCAGATCAAGGCCTTTTTGACTAAGCATTTGCAGGTGTTCAGATTCAAAATCACAGCCCACAACAGAAACAAGCCCACATTGGGTTTTAAAGTGCGTGATAGCTAAACCAATGTAGGTGGCGCATCCACCCAATATTTTACCAGATTTGTCAAAAGGAGTTTCAATAGCGTCATAGGCGATGGTGCCCAAGACCAAAACTTTATTGTTCATAGTACAAAAATAATAAACCTTTTTTGGGTTCTATTCACTTTCAAAAATTTTATTAAAAAAAGATCGCTGCGTCACGTCTGGGGTTTTCCATCTTCTTTTTCTTGGGCTTCAAAATAGCTATCCTCCAACAATCCCTTCTTTTTATAGGCTGCCACAGCCAGTTTGTCACAACGTTCATTTTGCGGATGTTTGTTGTGGCCTTTCACCCACTGAAAATGTACATCGTGTTTTCTATAAATGGATAAAAACCGTTGCCAGAGATCGGGGTTTTTTTTCCCCTTAAAGTTTGTTTTTTCCCAATTAAAAAGCCAGCCTTTGTTTATGGCGTCCACCACATATTTAGAATCTGAATAAACCACCACTGTGAGGGGTTGCTTTTTTAATAACTCCAATCCTACAATAACAGCTAATAATTCCATTCTGTTGTTGGTAGTTCTGCGAAAGCCCTGAGACCATTCTTTGGTATAGTTTTGACCTTCCCAAACCAACAAAATACCATAGCCCCCCGGACCTGGATTTCCACTGGCAGCCCCATCAGTATACAAAAACACATTATTTTTCATCACTGTTTTTGGTATTAAAAAGGAGTTGCTCAATCACTTTAGAAAAGTGTTTATGTTCTAGTTGGTGAACTTTATAGGCAATACTTTCAGGAGTGTCTTGTTCACTTAGGTTGACCGTGGCTTGAAAAATGAGTTGGCCTTCATCATAGTTTGGGTTGACATAGTGTATGCTTATGCCAGATACAGTGTCTTTATTTTTTTTAACAGCCCTATGAACGTTGAGACCATACATGCCTTTACCCCCATATTTGGGTAACAAAGCAGGATGAATATTTATGATTTGTTGTGGAAATGTGGCCACAATAGCTTCTGGGATTTTTAATAAAAACCCCGCTAAGACAATCAAGTCGGGTTGGTGCTTTTCTAAATGGTGTAGTACTTCACCGTTATTCAAGGCAGATTTGTCAAAACAATAATTAGGAATTTTAAATGGCTTTATGCGATCCCAAACACCAGCGTGAGCGTTGTTTCCAGCAACTAAAATAGTTTCGATACGATTATCATGTTCAAAATATTCACAAATCTTTTGAACATTAGTGCCACTCCCCGAGGCAAAAAGCACCAATCTTTTTGGTCTAGAAGCCATATTTATTGCCGCATTGGTTCTAATAATTTAACATTTTATTTGACAAACATCTCACAAAATAAAGCTATTATTGTTTAAGCAATTAAGCGTTATCGTATAAAGTTTTTTATTTTTGTCCACATTTAAATCTAAATTCTAATTGACTATGTCAGACATTACCGCACGAGTCAAAGCCATTATTGTTGATAAACTTGGCGTTGACGAAAATGAAGTCGTTCCAGAAGCAAGTTTCACCAATGATCTAGGTGCAGATTCTCTAGATACCGTGGAACTGATTATGGAGTTTGAAAAAGAATTTGATATTCAAATTCCAGATGACCAAGCCGAAAATATAGCCACGGTAGGACAAGCAATTCAATTTATTGAACAAGCAGAATAATCTTGTGCCATGAAACCAAGACGTGTAGTTGTTACCGGATTGGGGGCACTTACTCCTATTGGAAACACCCTCCCTGCCTTTTGGGAGGGTTTACTTTCTGGCACCAGTGGAGCTGCTCCTATCTCCTATTTTGATACTACTCACTTTAAAACCCAGTTTGCTTGTGAAGTCAAAGGGTTTAACGTGCAAGATCATATAGACCGGAAAGAAGCTCGGAAAATGGACCGTTTCACGCAATATGCCATGGTCTCTACAGCCGAAGCAATTGCTGATGCGCAAATTGATTTAGACTCCCTTAACAAGAATCGTGTGGGTGTAATTTGGGGCGCTGGTATTGGCGGCTTAGAAACCTTCCAAAATGAAGTGTTAAATTTAGCTGAAAACAATGGTATTCCACGCTTTAACCCATTTTTTATACCCAAAATGATTGCCGATATTGCCCCTGGTTTTATTTCGATAAAATATGGTTTTGCAGGGCCCAATTTTGCAACCGTTTCTGCTTGCGCTTCTTCTTCTAACGCTATGATTGATTCATTGAATTATATTCGATTAGGATATGCCGATATGATTGTAACTGGAGGATCTGAAGCTGCGGTCACCAAAGCTGGTATTGGTGGTTTCAATGCCCTCCACGCATTATCTACTCGAAATGACGATCCGAAAACAGCCTCACGTCCATTTGACAAAGATCGAGATGGTTTTGTTTTAGGGGAAGGTTCAGGAACCCTTATTTTTGAAAGTTTAGATCATGCTCTGGCTCGAGGAGCCAAAATTTATGCTGAAGTTTCTGGAGGAGGACTCTCAGCAGATGCATATCATATTACAGCACCTCACCCTGAGGGTCTTGGAGCCAAAAATGTAATGCTAAATTGTTTAGAAAATGCAGGGATGCAACCTGAAGATATTGACACCATCAATATGCACGGTACTTCCACCCCCTTAGGCGATATTGCCGAAACTCAAGCTATTTTATCTGTTTTTGGAGATCATACATATAATATGAATATCAATTCTACTAAGTCAATGACCGGTCACTTATTGGGAGCTGCCGGCGCAGTAGAAGCTATTTCCTCCATACTCTCTGTGGTTAATAATATTGTGCCACCCACCATCAACCATCATACCCCAGATGAAAATATTGACTCGAAAATTGATTTTACTTTCAATACTGCGAAAGAAAGACCAGTTCGAGCTGCCCTTTCAAACACCTTTGGATTTGGCGGCCATAATGCGTGTTTGATCTTTAAAAAATATGAATAAGTACCTCTCTAATGGTGAAATTTCTGTCAAAAATTTTAACTCCCCGAATGGATACATCCGGGGATTTTTATATGCAATTAAAACAGCAGTTGGGCTTGCAGGTAAAAAATAAATCGATCTATCAGCGC
>JBMYZB010000104.1:0-6055 GCA_049609945.1 Flavobacteriaceae bacterium | reverse complement strand
AATCATTTTACAATCAAGCCAAATTCAGCGTGGATACAACACATAAAAAAGTGGTTGATATTGTTACAGAAATAGAAGCTTTATTAGGTTAAATAAACACCGGCATTGGCACCCTCCATTTCAACACTAACATGTTCTTTGAGTGTGGTTGCAAGAGAAATTCCTTTAAAATCTGCTTTTATAGGATAAATTTTATGATTGCGATTCACAATAACTGCGGTTTGCAATTGTTTCACAGAAATGCTTAAAAAATGATTTGTGGCATGTATTAAAGTTTTCCCCGTATTCAACACATCATCCACAACCACCACTGATTTATTTTCAATGGATGAAAGCTTTATATCTGTGTCTATAGATTGTTTTGGATCTTTTTTATCCATTCGAATTACGGCATAGGTCACTTCAAGCGGGCTAATGGCTTTGAGTTGGTTGCATAGTTGTTTTGCTAAAATTGCACCGTTTTTATAAATACCGGCAATCACCACTTGTTTATTAGAGGCATTGCTCTCATAGATTTGGTAAGCTAAGCGCTTTAAGATAGCCTCCATCTTGGCGGAATTGATAATTTTATTAGAGGTTTCACTCATGCCTTTTGTGTTTCAATTAAAATATAAATTATTTATTCACATTTCTTCTTTGGGTAAATCGTATAAATCGTCAATATCTCTGCGTTCTTTTTTAGTGGGTCTTCCTGTGCCTTTATCTCTTTTACCGTCTTTGGACAGTTGCTGCATTTGTTGTACCTCAAAGGCTTCGTTTGGAGTGGTTTCGTTGATGTAGAGGGAAACCCATTTGGCTCCCATTCGACTCTTGGGAAAGTCAATGATCGTAAAGTTTCTCCAAATTTGATTCTGACGGATACTCACCTCATCACCAATAAAGGGCTCTCGAGAAGGTTTTACCGTTTGACCATTAATCTTAATCCACCCTTTGCGGCAACAATTAGATGCAATATTGCGCGATTTATAAATTCTCACACACCATAAAAATTGATCTATTCGCATGTATTTATTAACCCCTTAAAGAATAACAAAAATAAAGTAAAATTGTATCTTGCGCCCGATAAATTTAGTACTACTTTAAAGATGCGTATTCAAGCCCTGTTTTTTTTACTTTTCATTTTTGCCGTTTCTTGTAAAAAGGAAGAAGAGGTTCAAGAGCCTCCACGTGATGTCGGTGAACAAGCTTTAGAGGACAATAACACCTTACTAGATTATTTTCAATCACACACCTATAATTATGAAGATTTTGAAAACAACAGTCTTACCCCTGAAACCACCCTTTTATTAGATACCCTTACAACTGAAAATGATCATAAAACACCACTTATTGACCTTGTTCAAGAACGGAAGGTAGATGTTTTTACCGTAGATGGCGATAAAGTTGAACATACTCTTTATTATCTTGTAGCTCGCCAAGGAGTTGGTAATCAGCCTTCTGCAGTTGATTCCACCTTTGTAGCCTATGAGGGATCATTACTTAATGGAACTGTTTTTGATCAAAGAAAAAACCCCATCTGGTTTGATCTTTTACAATCCATAAGAGGGTTTCGCGAAGGGATGACCGCATTGAGAGCAGGCACTTACACCGTTAACGATGACAATACCGTTAATTTTGATAATTTTGGTCAAGGAGTATTATTTATTCCTTCCGGAATGGGCTATTTTTCAACTGCACAAGCAAACATTCCGGCTTATTCTCCTTTAATTTTCAAAGTTTCCCTTTATGCAATGACAGAATCCGACCATGATCAAGATGGGGTGTTAACCAAAGAGGAATATGACAACGATAATGATGGTTTACCGGACGACTCAGATGAAGATGGTATTCCTGACTATCTAGACAAAGACTAAAAGCGAAATGAAAGATCAAGGAGTATTTGCTTAGGGCGATTGTCAAAGAAACCAAAGGGTAATTCCAAATTATTTTCTATAACCTTTATCTCATTAGAACTAAAAGCTCTTTCATAACGTAACCCTATACCAAGACTTCCCAAATGGACACGTGTCCCAAAATGAAAACCTATTGTGCTTTCTTTTTTAACCTCCTCAAAAAAAGCTACATCTTTAATTTTTTCTCCGAATCGGTATTGTATACTTGGTCCCAAATAAGCACTTAAGACGGGGAGGAGCTTTAACCCAACAGAAACAGGAAATTCTAGTGCGCCCTGAGAATAGTTAAAGTTTTTAAATTTAAGTTGGGTGTTGGCGTATTGAAGTTCTGGACGAATAAATATAGAAGCTAATTCAAATTGTCCATAAACCCCAAGTTGCATTCCGGTGAGCTTGTTTTCCAACATCTCAATTCTGTTGTTTTCTTGAAGTATGGTTAAAAGTTTTGTGTCAGAAGGAAAGGAAGCACCAACTTTAACGCCCCATTCGAATTGAGCAAAAAGATTTTGTACGAAAAAAAAGATAAGTATGTAATGAATATGTCTCATACTCTATAAAACGTAAAATGACAAATATTTATTTTCTCTTAACAGCTCTTATTGCTTTAGCCATAATGGCATTTGCATTTAGACCATATTTATCCATCAATTGAGCGGGTGTTCCAGATTCACCAAAACGATCCATAACGGCCACATATTCTTGAGGGCTTGGCATTTCTCGAGTTAAAAGCCCCGCAATACTTTCACCCAATCCTCCAATAAAATTGTGTTCTTCTGCAGTTACAACGCATTTTGTTTTTTGTATAGAGTCTAAAATGAGGGCTTCGTCTAATGGTTTGATGGTGTGAATATTAATCACTTCGGCTTCTATACCTTCCGCTTTTAAGGAATCTGCCGCTATTAGTGCCTCCCAAACTAAATGTCCCGTTGCAATTACGGTTACATCTGTTCCGGGGCGCAATAAAATTCCCTTTCCAATCTCAAAAGATTGATGGGTGGGAGTAAAATTTGCCACTTTAGGACGACCAAAACGCAAATAAACAGGTCCTTCATAATCTGCAATTGCAATGGTGGCGGCTTTGGTTTGGTTAAAATCGCATGGATTAATTACCGTCATACCGGGAAGCATTTTCATCATTCCAATATCTTCCAGAATTTGGTGAGTTGCTCCATCTTCTCCTAGTGTTATACCGGCATGAGAAGCACAAATTTTAACGTTTTTATGCGAGTATGCAATAGATTGTCTGATTTGATCGTAAACACGGCCAGTAGAAAAGTTTGCAAATGTGCCTGTGAAGGGAATTTTTCCACCAATGGCCAATCCGGCTGCCATCCCCATCATATTGGCCTCAGCAATACCCACTTGAAAAAAGCGATCCGGATTTTCATCAATGAACTCTTGCATTTTTAGCGAACCAACTAAATCAGCACAGAGTGCTACCACATTGGGGTTGGTTCTTCCCAATTCTGCTAATCCTGCACCAAACCCTGAACGGGTATCGTTTTTTCCTTGATCTATAAATTTTGTCATGGTTTTTTTATGTTTTAATAATCCCCAAGGGTTTCGGGGTTTTGGGCAAGTGCCAATTTGAGTTGGTCGTCGTTAGGGGCTTTTCCATGCCACGCATGAGTATGCATCATATAATCTACTCCATTGCCCATTTCGGTATGCATTAAAATGACAATGGGTTTGCCTTTCCCACACTTGTTTTTGGCGGCTTGTAAGCATTCTATTATTTTATGTAAATTATTTCCTTCCTTAAGAATAATGACCTCCCAACCAAAAGCATCGAATTTTTGAGCTAAATTGCCCATGGGCAATACATCATCTGTGGCTCCATCTATTTGTTTTCCATTTAAATCAACAGTTACAATTATATTGTCTACTTTTTTTGCTGAAGCATACAAAATAGCCTCCCAGTTTTGTCCTTCTTGAAGTTCACCGTCACCGGTTAAGACATAAACTAAGTTTTTTTCTTGATTTAATTTTTTTGCTTGCGCTGCACCAAGCGCCACAGATAAACCTTGTCCTAAAGAGCCTGACGCTACTCGCACCCCAGGTAAGCCCTCATGTGTGGTGGGATGCCCTTGAAGCCTAGAATTAATTAACCGAAAGGTATTTAGTTCTTCAACTGGAAAAAAGCCATGCCGAGCCAAAACGCTATAAAAAACAGGTGAAATATGACCATTGGATAAGAAGAATAGATCCTCATTTTTCCCCTCCATTTGAAAAGGTAGATTATAATTCAAAACGGATCCATAAAGGGCTACAATAAATTCTGCGCAGCCCAAAGAACCTCCAGGATGCCCCGAGTTTACTTTGTGAACCATGCGCAAGATATCTCTTCGCACTTGAGAAACCATTTTGTCTAGGACGGAAAAGTCTGTCATCATTTAATATTTTGCCACCAAAAATAAGCTTTACCAGCACCTTATCAAAGGAAGTATGGCCTTTAATCCCTAAAATAATTAGCCAACTTATAAACAACACATGATAACGTGCAAGTTTTTATGGTAGTGCCGTATCTTTACCCCAATGAAATTTAATCTTCTAGCCACAGCTACTTCGTCCAAAGCCCGAGCCGGATTTTTTGATACCCCCCACGGCAATATTGAGACACCGATTTTTATGCCAGTAGGAACAGCAGGTACCGTGAAGGGTGTACATCAAAAAGAATTAATTGAAGATGTAAATCCCGATATTATTTTGGGTAACACCTATCATCTATACTTGCGTCCAGGAACTGAAATTTTGGAACAAGCAGGCGGCTTGCACACTTTTATGAATTGGAATCGCCCCATTTTAACCGATTCAGGAGGCTATCAAGTCTATTCTCTTTCGGCTAATCGAAAAATCAAGGAAGAAGGAGTAAAATTTAAGTCGCATATTGATGGTTCCTATCATTTTTTTACTCCAGAGAGAGCCATAGAAATTCAACGAAAAATAGGTGCGGATATTATTATGGCTTTTGATGAATGTACACCCTATCCTTGTGATTTTAATTACGCCAAGCTTTCTATGCATCGCACCCACCGTTGGTTAGAAAGGTGTTTTCAGGCACACCAAGAAATGCCATTTAATTATGGATTTCCACAAATTTTGTTTCCAATTGTTCAGGGCAGCACCTACAAAGAATTGCGAGAAGAAAGCGCTCATACCATTGCGGCTCGTGACGCTCCGGGAAATGCCATAGGGGGGTTGTCGGTAGGTGAACCAGCAGAAGAAATGTATGCCATGACGGAAGTGGTTTGTGCGATCTTACCGGAAAGTAAACCCCGTTATTTAATGGGTGTAGGCACACCCATTAACCTTTTGGAGAATATTGCTTTGGGGGTTGATATGTTTGACTGTGTCATGCCCACCCGAAACGCTCGAAATGGAATGCTATTTACTGCTCAGGGGATCATTAACATTAAAAATAAAAAGTGGGAAAATGATTTTTCACCCCTGGATCCTGAAGGCACTTCATTTGTAGACTCAAGTTATTCTAAAGCCTATGTGCGTCATTTATTTACGGTTAACGAGATGTTAGGAAAACAAATTGCTACCCTGCATAATCTCGCATTTTATCTTTGGTTGGTTCGCGAGGCTAGAAAACATATCTTAGCGGATACCTTTTTGGCATGGAAAAAACAAATGGTTAAGCAAATGCAAAATCGATTATGAAGGCCTTAAAAATTATTGATCGTTACATTATCCTTAGGTATTTAAGCACTTTTTTAGTGATGATTACTTTGTTTATACCCATTGGAATTATGGTCGATATTGCCGAAAAAATTGATAAGTTCAAAGAAAAAGAAGTTCCATTTAGTGAAATTTTGAGTTACTATTTAGACTTTACTTGGTATTTTGCTTATTTGCTTTTTCCCATTTTTTTGTTTTTGGCAGTCATCTGGTTCACCTCAAAATTGGCAAATAATACAGAAGTTATTGCCATTTTGAGTTCGGGCATATCTTTTCAACGTTACCTTAGACCCTTTCATGTGGCAGCTAGTTTAATTGCACTTTTAGCTTTTTTTGGTGGAATGTTTGTGGTTCCAAAATCTAATTTGGGTTTTAATGAATTTAGATATAAATATTTGGTCAAAAAAGAAGAGCGAAATACCTCAGAAGTTTTTCAGCAAATTAATGAAAACGAGTTTATTTTTGTCAGTAATTATGAT
>JBMYZB010000103.1:0-6115 GCA_049609945.1 Flavobacteriaceae bacterium | reverse complement strand
TGTCGGTATCGCCAAGCGATTTAAAAATGCGCACTTTTTTAGATCAAGCAGCCGAGCAAATTATTCAATCTGAACGTGATTTTGAATCTATAAAAATTGTGGTACCTTCTAATCGAGCCATCCTCTTTTTAAAGCATGCCCTAAAACAACAACTTGATCGGCCCCATTTTGCTCCAAAAATCTGTGCCATAGATCAATTTGTTGGAGAGCTTTCTGGCTTAAAAAAAGCGGCCCCAACAGAGCTGCTTTTACGTTTATATGAGGTTTATCTACAAAACACTCCGATAGACCAGCAAGAATCCTTTCAACAATACTTAAGCTGGGCAGAAATTCTCCTTAAGGAATTTAATGAAATGGATGCTAATTTGGTGGATACCAAAGCTCTTTTTAAAGCTTTGGAAGCCTATAAGGCCTTAGCAGCATGGAATGTTCAAACACCCCTAGAGCAAGACCTTGTAAAACACTATTTAAAGTTTAACCAAGCACTGCCTGCGTTGTATCAAAATCTATATCAAGTGCTTTTGGAAGAAGAAGAGGGATATTCTGGAATGCGATATAGAGAGGCAGTATCTAACATTGAATATTATTTAGAGGCCAATCATGAGCATCATTTTTTTATAGGGTTTAATGCTCTCAATAAAGCAGAAGAGTTTTTATTTCAAGAATTTCTAGCCCAACAAAAAGCTACCTTGCTATGGGACATTGACAGTAGTTTTTATGAAGATTGGGAACATCCAGCGGGACATTTTATTAGACAATATTTTAAACAATGGCCAGGACTTAAAAATCTAAAGCAACCTAGTTGGGGAGCTCATTTTGAAGAAGAAAAAGTGATTGAAATCATAGGCTTACCCAAAAATATATCTCAAGTTCAGTGGGCAACTCAACTCCTTGAAAAAAAGTTCTCAAAAGGGGTAGCCTTAGTTTTGGGAGAAGAATCTTCGCTAACACCCATGTTAGCATCTCTAAATGAAACCAACGAGCCCTGGAATGTGACCATGGGTTTCCCTTTAGCAGAAACACCAGCAGCCACCTTCTTTGATTTGTTTTTCAAATTACATCAAGAAGTTAAATCGGATACCTATGATTTTTTTACCCTTCAAGACCTTTTGTCTGCCGCCCAATGTGATGCTCTACTTGCTTCCTATCAACAGGAGATGCAACCACAAATGAGAAAATTCCAAAAGCAGAAGCAGTTTCAAATTCCAGTAGACAAGCTCATAGGAACCGTTGAAACGGGTGCATTTAAACATCTATTATTTGCTCCTTTTTATGATGTCGAAACATTTATTGAACGCCTCCAGCAACTGGCTTCACATTTTAAAACATTTTGGGCTAAAACAAAATCAGATTTTATTATTGCCGGTCATTTTGAAAACATCGAGCATCTTTTTGAAGCAATGCAGTTGCATTTGCAACAATATTCATTTGTAAAAACATTGGCCGATCTGCATTTTATTTTTCAAAAGTTACTCCAAAAAGAAAAATTATCTTTTTCTGGAAATCCTTTGGAAGGGCTTCAAATTATGGGATTATTAGAAACTCGTTTATTAGACTTTGAAACGGTTATAGTTACCCATCTTAATGAAGGTGTTTTACCCGCTGGAAAAACATCTTATAGTTGGATTCCCTTTTCGCTAAAAAAACAATTTGAAATGCCCACTTTTGTGGAGCAAGATTATCTATATTCTTATCACTTTTTCCGATTGTTGCAGCGCGCAAAAAATATTTTTTTGCTTTACAATAGTACTTCGGAGGGGCTTTATGGTGGAGAAAAGAGCCGTTTTCTGTATCAATTAGAATATTTAAAAAAGCCCAAACATAAACTTCGCTTTTCTCAGCCCAAGGTTGAAATCACAAGGCAATCTCTCCCCTTTCCTAAAGTAGAAAAAAGTACAGAAGTGATGACCCAATTGCACACCTTGGCCAGCAGTGGGTTTTCACCCTCTTCACTAACCACTTTTTGGCGAGATCCCTATCAATTTTATGAGCGTTATCTTTTAAAAATTCAACCCCATCAACCCATAGAAAAAACACTTCAAGCCAATGAGAAAGGAACGTTGATGCATGCTGTATTAGAATCTCTTTATGCCCCCTATGTGGGACAAACACTTTCTGTTTCAGACTATGATGCCCTCCAAAAAAATGTGCTCCCAATCTTGCTCCAATCCTTTCAAAAAGAGTTTGGAAATACCTATACCATTAAAGGAAAAAATTATCTGCTCTTTCAATCTATGAAAGGCTTACTACTGCATTTTCTTAACGATGAACAAAAGTGGGTGGCTCAAGGGAATCAATTAAAAATTATTGCCCTAGAAAAAGCTGTTGAAGGTTTTGTGATGCTCCCTGACAGGGGTATCAAAATTAAATTGAAAGGCTTTGTAGACAGAATTGACCAAGCCAATGGTCAAGTGCGTATTATTGATTATAAAACGGGCTCAGTTTTACCCAAAAATTTAGAAATTGATCAATGGGACAATTTATTTGCAGATTCTTCTAAAAGCCCCCTGTTTCAAGTATTGCTTTATGGTTATTTGCTCCAAAGTGAATTTAAAAATCAAAACATGTGTGCAGGTATTATACCATTTAAAACCTATACTAACTCTTTTCTTGAAGCAAAATTAATTTCAGAAAAGCAAAAATTTACCATTGTGTTTTCTGCTACACAATGCAGGGCTTTTGAAGTGCAATTGTGTCAACTTCTTTCCTCACTTTTTGATCCAGAAATTCCTTTTCTTCCTACCAGATAAATTTTACTTATTTTAGGGGGAGATTATTTAACTAAATATTTACTATTAATATGTCTGAAAAAGGAAAAAGAAAAGAGGAGCTAAATTGGTTCATGAGGCTTATCACCTTAGGTGATCGATTTGATGTCCGAGATTTTTATGACCGGCTAAAAAAATCTGTAGTAGAATTTGTTGTCATTTTCTTTGGTATTCTTTTATCTTTTGGAGTGGAACAAAAAGGCGGTAGATCCGACGAAAGAGCTGATGGCATTGAAAACCTTTATAATCTAAAAGAAGAAATTTCAACAATGATAAAGTATACTGAAGGATATAAAGAAAATATATTAATGGTTAATGACATATTTTTAAATCAATACAGGCGTTGGAATGAAGATAATGAAAATGTATTTATTGAATGGTTTGAAGACTCTACCTATGTGTTGCCGTTTGATATGTATTCAAATCGAAATCCATACAATCCGCCACGTGTAACATATGATGCTATAAAACTAGATGGCACCTATCGCCTCCTAGATAATGCTGTGGCCAAGACGATGACTGACATATATGATGGTGCCAATTTGAAGTATTTGATAGAAAATACCAGCATTGAAGAACAAAAATTTATTGATCAATTCAACCAAAGAGTTAATAGTAAGTGGGTATTTGATTTAGATTATGTAGACCTTGAATCTATCTCTTTTTGGAAAGCCAACCGTAAATACGTGCAGCAAGACAAGTTCTTAAAATACAACTTATACAAAAGGCTTCATTTGTGGAATTACACATTGTTTGAGCAACTTGACTCATACAAATCGCAACTCATAGAAGGAGAAAAAATATTAGACTCTGTAATTGCAGTGCGTGATAGTGAAATCGAAATTATTTATTGGGTAATCAACAAAAAGGACTAATTTTTTTTAATCAATTCTGCCACAAGTTTTCCCGAAATGAGAGCTGGAGGAACCCCCGGTCCAGGAACTGTTAATTGCCCTGTAAAGTATAAATTCTCAACTTTTTTGCTTTTTAGCTTGGGCCGCAAAAATGCAGTTTGCAGTAAGGTATTGGCCATGCCATATGCATTGCCCTTATAAGAATTATAAACGTCAACAAACTCATTAAGACAAAAAGATTCATAAAACAAAATATCATTACTAACTTTCTGACTCGTGAGTGATTCCAATCGTTCGATAACAATTTTAAAATAATGTTCACGAAGGGATTCACGATCATCAATTCCGGGTGCCAGTGGAATTAAAATAAAACAAGCCTCTTTACCTTTGGGGGCCATTTTAGGGTCGGTTATGGATGGAAAGTTGGCATAAAACAAGGGTGCTTCAGGCCATTTAGGATCATCATAAATGGCTTGAGCATGGGCTTCAAAATCCACATCAAAAAAAAGCGTGTGATGAGCTACGTTTTTTAATTTCTTGTTCAGCCCCACATAAAATAAAAGGGAGGAAGGTGCAAACACCTTTTTTTGCCAATAGGCTTCGCTATATTGTCTGTGTTGGGGGGGGAGTAATGTTTCGGCATGATGGTAGTCAGCTCCTGCCAAAACAATATCAGCAGCAATGGATTGGCCATTTACCACCACCCCACAAGCTCGTTTTTGATGGTCTACCGAAATAGATTCAACGGCGCTATTGGTATGCATTTTCACACCTAACGATTTGGCCAAGGCCACCATGCCTTCCACAATTTGATACATGCCTCCATCAGGATGCCAAGTACCTAAACCAAAATCGGCATAATTCATAAAATTGTAGAAAGCGGGGGTTTGAGATGGTTTTGCCCCTAAAAAAAGGACAGGAAATTGTAAAATTTGACGTAATTTAGGATTTTGAAATTCTCGTTCCACTTCCCCCTTAATGGTAGAAATAAAGTAACGTATTTTTTTAATGGTTGTAGGAGTAACTAATTCTAGTGCAGAAACACCTGGGCGATAAACCAAATCTTTAATGGCAATATTGTAATGTTTTTTTGCTTTATCGATAAATTTTCTAAGTTTAGCTCCACTTCCCTTTTCAACAGATTCAAAGGTTTCATAAATTTTTTCAAGAGAACTGCTAATTTGTAAACTTTCATTGGGTCCAAAATAAACCTGATAACCAGGATCTAACTTTTCAATATGATAATAGTCTGCTACAGATTTTCCAAAATCATTGAAAAAAGATTCAAATACATCCGGCATCCAATACCAAGAGGGACCCATGTCAAAAGTGAAACCATTTTTTTTAAGTTGACGCGCACGCCCGCCAAGGGTTTCATTTTTTTCATAAAGTGAAACTTGATGACCCGCTTTTGCCAGATAGGCTGCAGCCGCTAGCGAGGAAAATCCACCGCCAATAAGAGCAATTTTTTTCATAGCCTCACAAAGATATTCTATTGTATAACGGCAGCCGAATTTTTTTTAGGTAAAATCGAGTAAACAGGTTCTAGCCAATCTTCTTTGGAAGCAAATTTACTTTCAGAAGCCCAATAAATACCTCGGGTTAAATGAGTCCAAAATGTGGCGTGGTCAAAAACCTCCGGGATATGTCCCAAAGAACTGTAAAAAACACGGCCTGCTCCATGATATTTTTTCCAACTCACCGGAATAATCGCTCCCCCAATCCAGTCATCATATTTGTTGGTAAATTGAGTAGTAGCTAAAACTTTAACATTTGGATCTACATGCATGTAGTATTGTTCTGTTTTGATTTCAAAATCAGCAAGCCCTTTTACTGTGGGGTCTTCAAGATCTACAAAATGTATCTTATGATCAATTTGTCCCCCGGGATGCTTTACAAATTGACCGCCTACCATATATTGATACTCTGTATTATCTCTGAACGAATCACCTATTCCTCCATGACAACCGGCAAATCCAACCCCTTGGCTAACCGCTTTAAGAAGTCCTCTGGAGTCCTTTTGATCCATTTCACTCATAGTAATATGCTGCACAATCAAGTCTACCGAATTCATCAATTTTTCATCGGCATACACTGAGGTTTCTTGAGCCTGAGTTACTTTGGCATTATGTTTTTCAAACCACGCAGCCATTTTTGCCCCAAAGGCTTCTGGTTGATGACCTGGCCAACCACCAAAGACTAAGAGTACATGTTTTTGTTTAAAGTCTATCATTTGCTCCTGTGATTGTAAGGGTAAAAAAAAGAAGGAGGTTAATAGGAATAGAAAAATTTGTTGTTGTTGCATTGGTTTATTTAAGTATGAAACTTTAACCCAATAAAAATAAGGAATGTGCTTTTCTTCTTATGTGAGGAGCACAAAAAATAGTCAAAAAGCAACACTTTTTATTAAAAAATAAGCTCCAACCTAAATTTCCTTCTTCTTTCTTAAACAATTTTTTAAGCAATAAAAATTATATCATATAAATATATAGA
>JBMYZB010000102.1:0-6191 GCA_049609945.1 Flavobacteriaceae bacterium | reverse complement strand
ATGTATAGCAATGGAAACAATACTCCCAAATGAACACAAAGAAATTCCCGGTAATCCCTCTACCTCCAAGAGCAGTAATCTAAAATTTAATGACCGGTATAACAAAAAACCACTTCGTGTATTAAGTGACACGGACTGGGATTTTTGGAAACAAAATGGCTATGTGGTGGTAAAACAAGCTGTTTCTAAAGAGCAAGCAGAAGAAACTGCGGCTTTTTTATGGGCCTTTGAGGAAAAAAATCCATTAGATCCAACTACTTGGTATAGCCCCCCTCGGGCGGAAATGAAAATGAAAGAATTGGCCAATACCGGAATGCTTGAATGCTACAATCATCAAACACTGTGGAACAATCGTATGACCCAAAAAATATATGATGCCTTTGTTGATATTTGGGGAACCACAAAACTTTGGGTAAGCATTGATAGAGCCAATTTAAATTTTCCGATCCGTCCTGGCCATGGATATAAAGCATTTATTCATTGGGATTATGATCCGGAAGAAAAACCCGTGAATGTACAAGGTGTTTTAGCCCTTTCTGACCAAACAAACGAAAGGGTTGGAGGCTTTCAATGCATTCCTGAGTTATATAGAACCTATGACGAATGGAAACTAACACAACCCAAAAATAGAGATCGTTTTAAACCAGACATCACTGGATTTGAACCCACCAAAGTAAAAATGGAAACAGGCGATTTATTAATTTTTAACAGTTGTTTACCCCACGGCATACGCGCCAACAAAAGTGATCAAGTACGAATCGCTCAATATATTGCTATGCGCCCAGCACAAGAAGAAACACAAACCCTTCGGAAGTGGCGAATTGATTCTTGGAAAAACAGAATTGCTCCAGAAGGATATGCTTTTCCTGGCGACCCAAGAAGATGGGAACAAACAAAATACAAAACGGCTGTTCTGTCTCCCCTTGGTAAAAAACTTTTAGGACTTACCAAATGGAACGAGTAACTTTGACAAAAAAGTTCTTTTGAAAGAAATTTTCCCTTTCCTTTTATTGTTTTTATCATTGCCTCTACATGGCCAAGAAAACAAGCCTGTGGCAGATACTATCAACATTAAAAGTGATAAAACCGAATATGAAATTACCATCATTGAAAATGGGTTTAACCAATGGATGGCCACCAATGCAAAACCAAGAGGGTTTTATTCACAAAGCTATTTAGAAAACTACAATAAAAGATATGTAGTGCTATGGAACAATTGGGCCACACAAGGCTCTACTAGTAATCTCTTCCCCTTTCCTATTCCCTATGAGTTTCACGTTGATTATGGATATGAAGTGAATTATATGCTCTTCCATTATTTTCAATTTATTCAATTCAAAAACCCTAATTTGTTTACGTCTATAAGAAGAAATTGAAGGCTTTATATAGTTCATAAATATCAAATACAGCATTATGGATTTTTTAAATCTTTTAGGCCTAATTATCACCTTAAGTGTGGTTTTATTTGTCTTGTTTTTGGAACGACAAAAAAACAGTTTGGTCACAAAATTTTTACAATGGATTCCTGCCATTTTATTAACCTTTCTTCTGCCAGCTTTGCTCTCCTTTCTCTTTGAATTAAAGCTCGAAAATATTGTCTTACACCAGTGGAGCAAATCCTATTTATATCCAATAGTTATTTTTTGTATAATGAGTTCTATGTCATTCAAACAACTCAAAATTGTGGGGCTAAAACCACTCCTTTTATTCTTTATGGGGTCTTTTGCTATTGCCACGCTACCAGTTCTTTTAGTACTTGTTTTTCAAGGATTGGGATTTTCTCTTGCCAGTTCATGGAAAGGAATTATTCCCATTGTAGGGAGTTGGATTGGTGGAAGTTCTAGTATGTTGGTTTTAAAAGAATATGTGGCAGTTGATGAAAATCTTTTTTTATCTGTGTTGTTTTTAGACAACATGATACAAAATATTGTAATGATCTTTTTATTTCAAATTATTCGAAGAACAAAGGCATTAGAGGAATTTTTTAAACATACGGTTTTGCCCATAAAATTTGATCTTGTAAATGACAACACCTCTATTAACAGAAAGCCCAACTTATTTTTGACTTTGTTACTTACATTGCTCATCGTTTTTGGTGTCAAGTCTCTGGAAATGTCATTCATCACAAATGTTATTATTCTCTCAATTGTTGGTCTTATTGTAGCTAATATACTTCCTTTTTGGTCTTTTGGAATTAACCTTAAAATTGGCAGCATAGGCATTATAGTGATAATGTCCATATTAGGGCTCAAACTTCAGTTTTTGCAGTTCCAATTGCCTTGGGCACTCATTGTTCTGGTGATTATTTGGATGCTATTAACCATGGGGGTTATTGGATATGCTACCTATCGCTTAAAAATCTCTTTTGCATGGGGCCCTATTGCCCTAATGGCCAATATTGGAGGTATTTCTACAGCACCAGCTTTAGCTGCCGCTTACAATACTAAACTTATGCCCCACGCTATTGTTTTGGCCATTTTGAGTATGGCCACAGGTACTTTTTGGGGCATTTTAACGACAAAAATTCTGGTTCCTTTTATTGTTTAAACACTTTCTTATGATTTCTAAAATTGAGAGTAGATCTAAAATAAAGTGGAAAAAATTTTATTTCTTCTCTCCTACACGAAGAATATTGAAAATGGTTTTGCGCTGTTGTTGATGGACCTGCTCTGGTAGTTGATAACAGCTACAAGCCTCAGTAGAAGTTTCTATGCCTTGTTGAGCATATGCCACCTTGGCTTTTCTGGCTTCAGCTAAATATTCAAAATCTTGAAGGGCTATACCATATAAACCGCTCACTTGCGTTCTAATTTGGCTTTTTATACCTCTTTTTTCAAGTCTTTTTTGTTGTTTAAGGGCATTTGTCAATTGTTTAAATTGACCGGCATAGAGGGTATAGTTTTTTGTCTCATTGTTAGGTAAATTTGACTCCCCCACACCTTTTCCTTGCAATCGCTCCGGATTTAAAATTCTGTTTTTCACATAGTTTAATATGGTGTTGGTTCGCCGCTGTGACAGTTTTAAATTATATGCGGCACTACCCAAACAATCCGTTGAAGAAACAATTTCAATAACCATTTGTGGGTATTGATTCATCACTCGCACCACTGCCTCCACTCGGTCTCTGTAATTTTCTTTCAAATTGTTTTTATCTAAATCATAAAATATAGGGCGAAAGGTTTCAAGGATATCTGCTGTAATTGGTTCCTCTTTTGGGTGTAAATGCACCCACGCTTCTTTGGAGGTAGAAAAGGGCGATTGAACCACATATGAAAAAGAGTCTTTTGATCTCCTCGATGGAACTGCTTTGTAGAGAAAAGAACCATTGTCGTTTAAGTGCACACTTCCATTTTGGGGTCTTTCTTTTAATAGTGCTTTCTTTTCCACCAATAAAATCATAGGGTCTTGTGCCACCATGAGTTTTAAATCGTTTTGCATCACCCCCTCAAAAGGAATCACCAATGTGTCGTTGGGCTGAAAATTATAGCTGTCATCCAGAACATTCATTTGGGGCTGAAATTGGAAAAAATAAAGATCGTCATTGCCTTTGCCACCAGGGCGATTTGAAGAAAAGGTGCCCAACCCCCAGTTAATGAGTAAGGAAAATGAGAAGTCATCTTTTTCAGAATTGTAGGGAGGGCTTAGCAAGTAAGTTGTCCATCTGTTTTCTGGGCCTTTTAAAGCCATGTTTATTTCAAAATCGCCATTTCTTGTTTGGGCTTCATTTGTATAAAAGAGAGTGCCGTCTTTCAAAACAAAAGGGAAGGTTTCATTGTTATCTGTGTTGATGTCCGCTCCTAAATTGATCAATTCTGGATTTTGGTCAATTTGGTCTAACGGAATATAATAAAGATCCATTCCACCATGACCCCCCGGTCTATCGCTAGCAAAAATGAGTCGTTTGTTGGTATAGTCTACCGCAGGATGCAAGGTGCTATAACCTGACCTATTGATTTGCAAAGGTACCGGAATTTGATTAGGCTTGGTGTAGTTGTATTGATAGAGATCTACTTGCACCTTGTTGTTGTTGTCTATTTTACCACTGCTGCGAGATAAAAAAATAATTTTTTGAATGGTATCTATTGCTATTGGACCCTCTTGAAAAATCGAGTTAATATTGGTGGGCAACTGGGTTTCTTTTTCTAACTCAAGGGATGTATTCAATTTTGCTCGGTGCAAATTGTAAACTTCAGAACTGCTGATCATGCGTCGTTTCATTTTTTTTGTCCATGCCGCTTTTTGGGGGCTTAAAAAATAAAAATCTAATTGGTCTTTTTCAGGAAGAAAATAACCCCCAAACTCAGAAAAGGGGGTGTTGCGCTTAGAATTAATTAACGTCACACTAGCTAAGGGTTGCACCGTGTCATAGCCTTCTTTTTTTTCTAGAGATAAGCGGGCAGCTTTAGCCCTATATTCTTGTGCTAATTCGGAATTATTTGGCAACAGGTTAGCATAATAATAATAATCACCTACTCCCACATGGTGGGTGTCAATTATTTGACTCATAAAGGCTTGAGCCTTTTGATAATCACCTAGGTTGAAATAAGCTTTGGATAGAAAATTTAGGATAAGGGGCGACACTGTTTGGCTTTTATGCCACCGCTGTATCGCTTTTTTATAGGCTCCGTTTGTAAAATAATAGTGCCCCCAAACAAGATTTAGTGAATCCGCCTTTACCCCACTTTCTTGGCTATATCCAAAAAAGGACGCAACAATTAAACAATAAAGTATTCTTTTTCTCATGGTTTAAAATAGCCGTGGCGAAAGTAATATACCTAAAACTTTTGGAGATAGGTCATATCGAAGAAAAATTTCGTGAGAGCTGACATTTTCAGCACTTGATATACCCAATGCATTACCATAGGCATAGCCCAAACTCAGATGTTGACCCAAATGCACTCCAGCTAAAAGGCTAAGACCCACCCCGGAGGTTGAAAATGGACTGCTTAAATTATTTACATTTTTTAATTGTGGACCCACCCAAATACTTTCATTTAAATAAAGCAAAACACTTATATCATAGCCCAAAGGAATGCCTCGAGTGTTTTTAAGCAGAAAGCTTGGTTTTAATTCGAGCGACGGACTAATTCTAAAGAGCCCTCCCGAAATTAAATAGGCATGGCGTTGCATGAAAACTTCTGGGTCTTCAATCATTCTAGGAATAGAAAATCCCGCATAAAACCGAGGGGTTTGAAAATACAGTCCAAAACCAATATTAGGTTCCATGCGATTGGCTCCAGGAGCCGAAAACAAAATTGGATCTGCTAGGTTTTGAGGAGCAAGTATGGATTCATTAAGAGAGAAAAATACCGTAGAGAGTTTTAATCCTATACCCAAATGGTGTTCTTTTTCATTGAGTTTAAGTTGGTAGGAAACGTCAACAGCCGCATGAGTACTCGTTAAGGGCCCTATACGATCATACAAACCACTAATTGCAAACCCCATACTTTTTGGGCTTCTACTACTGTTATACGAAAAGCTTTGAGTGCCAGGCCCACCCTCAAAACCAAGCCATTGCGCACGGTTTATTGCCGTAAAACTACCGTAGTTTTTTGCTCCTGCATAGCCCGCATTTACCGTTTGGTGCGAAAACATGTATTGATTAAAACTAGCTTCTTGTTGTGCCCTTACGGTATTTTTCCCTAAACAAAGAACCATAAAAAACAAGCTGAAATGTGTGCTTATAAACCTCATCTTCTTAAATAAATAAATCCTTTGTGGGTTATGCCTCCTGGGCTTTCTTCAAATAAATAAAAATAAACTCCATTGGGCAATGCATTGGCATTAATATCATTTCCTAAGTTAGACGTTCCATTCCAGTCATTTAAATAATTGCTTGTGGCATAGACTTTTTGTTCCCATCTATTGTAAATAGTGAGTCTATGATTGGGAAATGCACTAAGACCATTTATTTCCCAAGTATCATTTATCCCATCGCCATTGGGAGAAAAGGCATTGGGAAAATTGAGTGCTTCGTTCACAATGGTAATAGGTTTGCCGAAAGCAACTGTTTCACAAGCCACGTTTATGAGGCTCACTTTTAGTCTAAATTGCCAGCCAACCATATTTTCTTCCATGCTAGTGATGGTTAATTGTGGACTATTGGTCCCAATATATTGATTGTTTTCTTGAACCGTTTTCCATACACCATCTCCCTGATGGCTTTGCCATTGAAAAGCAAGGTTTGAGAA
>JBMYZB010000101.1:0-6216 GCA_049609945.1 Flavobacteriaceae bacterium | reverse complement strand
CGATACCAAAGCAGAGAAAAAAAATCGCAGTGCCGCACAAGGGCTCATCACTTTGGCCACCTATGGCCTAGGAATGTTTATTGGGTTTAGAGTGGCTGGGACTTTAACCGATTTTTATCAAAATGCACAAGGGCACGATTGGCAACAAATTTGGTTGAAGCCTTCCATTTTTGCATTTACCGTTTTAATCTTATTTTTAATAACTTTTAAAAACAAACCTCTTAATAAGAAAACAATATGAATAAAATTAGACATGGCATATTGGGTGGTGGTGGCGATTCGCTAATTGGCGTTTTGCACCGTGTAGCTGCCCATATGTATGACCGATACGAAATTGTTGCCGGTGTATTTAACCCCAACTATGAAGAAAACATTGCCTTTGCCAAACAAATTGGTGTCAATACTGATCGTGTATATAAAGATTTTGATGAATTTATTGCTGTTGAAAGTCAAAAACCAGCCGAAGAACGTTTAGAAGTGGTTTCTGTTTTAACGCCAAATGTTTTGCACTTTCCAATGGCTAAAAAATTGTTGGAAAATGGCTTTAATGTGATTTGTGAAAAACCACTCACCACCACTTATAAAGACGCACTTGAGCTGGCAGCTCTGCAAAAAAAACACAATGCCGTTTTTGCTGTAACTTACACTTATACTGGCTATCCAATGGTGCGCCATATGAAACAACTCATTGCCGATGGCGTGTTGGGAGCTATTCAAAAAGTGGACTTACAGTATTATCAAGGCTGGATCAACCCTGTGATCCACGACAGAGAAAAGCGCAAAAGCGTTTGGCGTTTAGACCCCAAAGTGGCTGGCATTAGCTCTTGTGTGGGCGATATTGGCACCCATGCCTTTCATATGGTGGAATACCTTACCGGCATGGAAGTAAAGGAAATTTTAGCCGATTTAAACATGCTTTATGAAGATAACCCGCTGGATATTGATGGAACTATTTTGGTTCGTTTTTCCGACACCGTTAAAGGGGTGCTGCGAGCCAGTCAAATCGCTACCGGAGAAGAGAACGGCCTAACAGTGGCCATTTATGGTAGAGAAGGAGCCTTTCGGTGGGAGCAAGAAAACCCCAACTTTTTATATCATCTCAAAGATGATGAACCGCGCCGCGTCATAAAACCTGGAAATGCCTATGCCTCTGATTTTGCCAATGATGGCACCAAATTACCCGCCGGACATCCAGAAGGTATTTTTGACGCCATGGGCAACATATACAAGGGTGTGGCCAAAGCCCTACGAGGAGAAAAAGCCTTTAAAGGCGAGTATCCCACCTTGTATGAGGGCGCACGCGGAATGAATTTTATAGAATCAGTGGTAGCATCACATAAAAATGGAAACACATGGCAAAGCTTGGACAATCAATGAAGACAATCAAAGGCCCCGGTATTTTTTTAGCACAATTTGTGGACAGCAAAGCCCCTTTTAATTCGTTAGAAGGGATGTGCCAATGGGCATCCGATTTAGGCTATAAAGGGGTTCAAATTCCAACTTGGGAGTCTTTTTTGATCGATTTAGACAAAGCAGCAGAAAGCAAAACCTATTGTGATGAACTCAAAGGTAAAATCAATTCCTATGGTTTAGAAATCACAGAACTTTCTACCCACTTGCAAGGGCAATTGGTGGCGGTGCACCCAGCTTATGATCTTATGTTTGATAATTTTGCTCCCGATGCGGTAAAAAAAAATCCTAAAGCCCGCACCGCTTGGGCTGTAGAAACTATGAAAAAAGCGGCAAAAGCCAGTCAGCATTTGGGACTTACAACACATGCCACCTTTTCTGGAGCCCTTTTGTGGCACACCTGGCACCCTTGGCCACAGCGGCCTGCCGGTTTGGTTGAATTAGGGTTTAAAGAATTGGCTGAGCGTTGGTTGCCCATTCTGAAAGTTTTTGACGAATGTGGTGTGGATGCTTGTTATGAAATTCATCCGGGAGAAGACCTCCATGACGGCGTTACTTTTGAACGCTTTTTGGAAGCCACCAACAACCACAAACGCGTCAATATTCTTTATGACCCTAGTCATTTTGTATTGCAGCAATTAGACTATATCGAATATATTGATCACTATCACGAATTCATCAAATCTTTTCACGTAAAGGACTCAGAATTTAAACCCACTGGAAAAAAAGGGGCCTTTGGTGGCTATGGCGATTGGATTGACCGTGCAGGACGCTATCGCTCACCCGGCGATGGACAAATAGACTTTAAAACCATTTTTACAAAACTCACCGAATATGGGTGTGACGTTTGGGCGGTGATGGAATGGGAGTGCTGTATTAAGAGTCCCGAGCAAGGAGCCCGTGAGGGAGCCCCCTTTATTCAAAGCCACATTATTGAAGCCACGCAAAAAACCTTTGATGATTTTGCTGGAGGCGATATTGATGAGCAGCATTTACGCAATATCTTAAATCTTTAATTTTTCTATCATATGAAACGCTCAACCGCCTTTTTTTTTAGCTTTCTGGTGCTGTCAATGCACACTTTTACGCAAGCTCAAAATAATGAATGGATCGCTCTTTTCAACGGTAAAAACTTGGAGGGATGGCACCTCTACAACAATGCGAGCAGCACACCTATTTGGACAGTAGAAAACGGTGCTCTAGTTTTTGATCCGGCCAATAAATCAAAAGGCGACCCGGCCCAAGACATTGTGACCGATCAAACATTCAAGAGTTTTCAATTGTCTATTGAGTGGAACATTGCACCAGGGGGCAATAGTGGTCTTTTCTGGGCCGTGAACGAAGCCCCACAATATAATCGGCCATATACCACAGGTCCAGAAATTCAAGTGATCGACAATGAAAGACACCCCGATGCCAAAGTGCGTCCCAATTTCCATCAAGCGGGTTCCCTTTATGATATGGTACAACCCACTGCCGATGTAACTCGGCCCGCCGGAGAATGGAATCACTTTTTAATTACCATAGATTATGAAAATAATAAGGGAAGCGTTGATTTAAACAACACCCGTATTGTTGATTTTCCTCTTTATGGACCCCAATGGGATGCTCTTATTGCCAACTCTAAATTTAAAGCTCCTAGCTTTAAAGGTTTTAGTGAATTTCCAACGGGCCGCATTGGATTGCAAGATCATAACGACAAAGTGTCTTATCGCAACATTAAAATTAAAGCGCTTTAGTCTATGATTTATTCCATGACGGGTTTTGGAAAAGGAGAAACCCAACAAGACACGCTTGGAATTACCGTTGAAATTAGAACGCTAAACAGCAAAAGTTTTGATCTAAACCTAAGAGTACATTCCAGTTTAAGAGAAATTGAACCCCTGTTACGAAAGCAAATTTCGTCTATATTGCAGCGGGGCAAGGTTGACGTTTCTGTGTTTTTAGATTTTCAAGGAGAGCAAGCTCCCGTGTCCATCAACACCGCCGTGGTAAAGGCTTATATGGAACAACTAAAATCCATTTCAACGGGCACTGAAGAAACGCTCTTGCCCATTGCCATGCGTTTACCCGAAACGCTTTCTAATGAAAATAAAACACTTGAAGAAACCACCCAAAATGCCCTCTATACTTTGTTGGGGGAGGTGCTCGATAAAGTCAATCATTTCCGAACCGAAGAAGGAAAAGCATTGGGTAAAGAGCTTACCCAACGGCTCACAAATATTACCTCATTATTAGAAGACGTGGTGCGTTTAGACCCAGAGCGTGCCTTGGCCATTAAAGATAAATTGCGTGCTGCTCTAGCTGATCTTAACACCCAAGTGGATGAAAATCGATGGGAACAAGAGTTGATCTATTATTTAGAAAAATATGACATTACAGAAGAAAAAGTGCGTTTAAAAAAGCATTTAACGTATTTTGAAGAGGTGATGCAAACCGATTTCCCCAACGGTAAAAAATTAGGGTTTATTGCTCAAGAAATGGGGCGTGAGATAAACACCATTGGTTCTAAAGCTAATCATGCTGGGCTTCAAAAAGTGGTGGTACAAATGAAAGACGAATTAGAGAAAATTAAGGAGCAACTTTTAAACGTTTTGTGATTGAATCAGGGTAAACTTATTGTGCTTTCAGCGCCTTCTGGCAGCGGTAAAACCACTTTGGTGCATCATCTACTCACAACCTCTTTGCCCCTTGGGTTTTCTGTTTCGGCCACCTCTAGAGCTCCTAGAACCAATGAAAAAGAAGGGGAAGATTATTATTTCTTATCCACAGAAGCCTTTCAACAAAAAATTTTAGCGGATGCTTTTATCGAATATGAAGAGGTGTATTCAGGCACTTTTTACGGCACCTTGCACTCCGAAATTGAACGAATTTGGGCCACGGGAAAGCATGTTTTGTTTGATATTGACGTAAAGGGTGGACTCAATATCAAGAAGCAATATCCAAATCAAACCCTAGCCTTATTTGTGGCTCCTCCTTCCTTAGCGGCTTTAGAAGATCGCCTGCGTTTAAGAGGTACAGAAACGGATAAAAAAATTAAACAGCGGCTCGAAAAATCTGCTGAAGAAATGGATTATGCCAAAAATTTTGATATGATTTTGGTGAATGATAACTTGACTTTGGCTAAGGAAGAAGTGACCCGACTGGTGAAGGAATTCTTGGGTTTATAAGAGTTTTCTATTTTTAATTTATGAAACAAATCGGTTTGTATTTTGGTTCTTTTAACCCCGTGCATCATGGGCATATACAAGTGGCACAACACTTTTTAGAGCAAGCCAAAGTAGGTGCTGTTTGGTTTGTTTTAAGCCCACAAAATCCATTAAAACCCAAAGCCACCTTATGGCCCGATGCCCTGCGGATGGCCTTATTACAAAAGGCCATTGAAAATTATCCCGCCTTTTCTTTTTGTGATATTGAGCAACAACGCCCGGCACCTCACTACACCATTGACACGCTCAAAATTCTTTCTAAAAACCATCCTGACTGTTCTTTTTCCCTTTTACTGGGAACGGATAATTTACTACAACTTCCGCAATGGAAAGACTATGACCAACTGTTGCAGCATTATCCCATTTATGTTTATCCCCGCCCTATGGAAGCCTCCGATCTTAACACAGTGGAACATCCAAACATTCATTTTTTAAACGCTCCACACCTCCCCTTTTCAGCCACAGAAATCCGAAGCAGGATCGGCCAAGGAGAGGATGTTGCCCACCTGATGCCTAAAGCGTGTTGGGACTTGTTGCAACAATATAAAAACACCATTTAGAGGGGCTGAAGATGGGCAGGCGCTAAAAACCTGCGCCAGAATCAAGCACCCAACGCAGGTCTTTAAGGCGTGCTTTCTTTTCTTCGCCCTTGCCAACGGGTTTGAATACCGACCAACACATACACCGGAAAGTGATCTGAATAGCCCAGAAGCCGTTGTCCTTTTTGAGCGGTGCGATAGGGATAGCCTTTATACCGCCCCTCCGGCGTTTGTAAAAAAGGGGGGTTAAAAATTTTTGACCCTACATAAAAAAGACGCTCTCTGGTTTGAAAGGATTGACTTAACAAAATTTGATCAAACAAAAACCATTGGTCGTTGTGAGCCAAAGAGCCGATCCCTTTTTTATAGAGCTTGTCCATGGCATTAAAAAAGGGTTTTGTTGTGGATTTTGATTGCTTTTGAAATTGCGTTAAAAAAAGAAGGCTTTCATCGTCTGGGTTATCATTAAAATCGCCCATTGCCATAATTTGCGGTGGCGGATCCAACCGTTGAAGCGAATCTATAATGCGCTTTTGCAAGCGGGCGGCAGCCATGCGAAAGGGAGCACTGCGCTTTTGTCCGCCACGTCGAGAAGGCCAATGACTTACTAACAACGCTAGGGGCATGCCTTCCAAATAGCCGCTCACCACCAATTGATCTCGGGTGGTTCTAAAATTTTGTTTGCTTTCCGATTGCAGGCGTAAACGGTAGGTTTTGGCAAATGCTAACTGAAAAACAGTGGGCTGATAGAGCAACGCCACATCTATTCCTCGACTATCTGGAGAATCAAAATGCACCAAGGCATAATCATAAGGTTTTAATTTTTCCTGTTTTACTAACAACTCCAATACATGGCGGTTTTCAATTTCAGCCAAACCCAACAACACCGGTGGTTTTTGGGATGGATTCTCTTTTAAGGCTGAAATAACGGTGGCCATTTGAGCCGCTTTCTGCTCAACCAATTGTGTGGTCCATTGTTTTCTACCGGTGGGGGTATAGTCTTCATCAAAGGTGTGTGGGTCATCAACCGCATCAAAAAAATTTTCAACATTATAAAA
>JBMYZB010000100.1:0-6218 GCA_049609945.1 Flavobacteriaceae bacterium | reverse complement strand
GTATTCCGTTATCGCGGAATCGAGGGTTCGAATCCCTTCCTCTCTGCAAAAAAAAACCATCGTATTGATTTTTTTTTATCTTTAACCAAACATTTAAAACTAAGAAATTAACTTTTATCAAAATGAGAAAATTATTCTTTGCCCTTACACTCGTAGGTATGATGACAAGTTTTACTGTTAATGCCACTACGGCCCCCACAGTAAACACCGTAACAACCAACATTATTCAAGAAACTGATGCAGCAGATGCTGATGCACCTGCAGGTTTTACTCAGGAACTCAAAAAGCGTTTCATTGAAGGTGGTCCTGGATTTATGGGAATTGTATTGATCTGTTTAATTTTAGGTCTTGCCATTGCCATTGAGCGTATTATTTACCTAAATTTAGCTACCACAAACACTAAAAAATTAACCCAAGGCGTTGAAGATGCGCTTTCTTCTGGCGGTGTTGATGCTGCCAAAGAGTATTGCCGTAACACCAAAGGGCCTGTAGCCTCCATCTTTTATCAAGGATTAGACCGCGTGGATGAAGGTGTAGAAAGTGCCGAAAAAGCTGTTGTGGCTTATGGAGGTGTGCAAATGGGACAGTTGGAAAAAAATGTATCTTGGATTTCATTGTTTATTGCTCTAGCGCCCATGCTTGGTTTCATGGGAACAGTAATTGGAATGATTCAAGCCTTTGATAAAATTGAAGCCGCCGGAGATATGCAGCCTTCTCTTGTGGCAGGAGGTATTAAAGTAGCACTTTTAACAACGGTTTTTGGTCTTATTGTGGCCATTATCCTCCAAGTATTCTACAACTACATTGTTGCAAAAATCGATAGTATAGTAAATGATATGGAAGACGCTTCCATTACGCTAATCGATATTTTGGTAGCACAAAAAAAATAAGAACCCTTAAACAGCTATTCCTATGAATATTCAAAATATTATAAAAATAATTAGTGCTGTTTTTGGTTTATTAGGCGTCATTTTCTTGTTTCGCATTATTGGAACAGGCGATGAAGAAATCAAAATGGCAGCCACCATGGGCGATCTCAGCGCAGTGTCTCCCTTGGTTTCTTTGGCCATTGTCATCCTTGTAGTGACTGTTGCAGTAACCTTGATTTTCTCATTGATGAATTTAGCATCTGATGGGAAAAAGCTCAAAAAAGCATTTTTGTTTATTGGCTGTTTCGCCGCCGTCGTTTTGATTGGTTATGTTGCCTCAACTGGAGTAGAAACACCACTTAAAGACGGAGAAGTACTCTCTGCCAATGGCTCACGATGGGTGGGTGCAGGTTTACGTACTTTTTATATTTTGGCTGTTGTAGCTATTTTGGCGATGGCTTTTTCAGGTGTTAAAAAAATTCTTAATCGATAATTATGGCAAAGCGATCAGCACCGGAAGTGAATGCAGGGTCTATGGCCGACATCGCCTTCCTGCTTTTGATTTTCTTTTTGGTCACTACCACCATAGAAACTGATAGTGGACTCAATAGAAAATTGCCTCCCATGGAAGATCAAATAGATCCTCCTATCATTAAACAAAAAAATATTTTGACTGTTGTAGTAAATAAAAACAATCAACTTTTAGTAGAAGAAAAGCTTTTACAAATCGAAGATTTGCGTTCCACAGCAGTTGAATTTTTAGATAATGGAGGAGGACAAGGCGAAGAGGCTTGCAACTTTTGCAAAGGAAAAAAAGACCCGGCTTCGTCAGATAACCCAGAAAAGGCGATTATTTCTCTTAAAAATGACAGAGAAACTTCTTACAAAGTTTACATCGCCGTGCAAAACGAGCTTGTGGCGGCCTACAATGAGTTGCGCAATCGTGAATTTTTAAGATTGAATCCAACGCTTGGAATGGATTTTGTTCAAGCCAATGCAAAATATAACGACCCGAGAACTTCTGAAGACACTCGTGATGAGCTTCGTCCAAAATTAGACGTGGTAAAAGCCATGTATCCTCAAAAGCTCTCAGAAGCAGAACCTAGTAAAACCAGTTAAAATAAGATTATGTCTAAGTTCAAAAAGAAAAAATCAGGAGATTTGCCCGCCATTTCTACGGCCTCCCTGCCCGATATTGTATTTATGCTTTTATTCTTTTTTATGGTAGCCACTGTGATGCGTGATAGTACTTTGATGGTTGTAAATGTTTTACCGGCGGCAGATCAAATCCAAAAACTCGATAAAAAAGACCGGGTAATGTATATATATGCTGGAAAACCCTCTAGTCGATACCAAGACAAATATGGAACTTCAGCAAAAATTCAGTTAAATGATAAATTTGCCTCTGTGACTGAAGTAGGTGCCTTTATTTTGGCTGAAAGAGCTGCCAAAAGACAAGAATTACAAAATGTTTTAACCACTTCTTTAAAAGTGGATGGAGACACCAAAATGGGATTGATTACTGATATTAAACAAGAATTGAGGAAGGTGAATGCCTTGAAGATCAACTATACCACTCGTGTGGGAGATTTTTCCCAAAATGTAGAATAATTTTTTAGTATTTAATAAATTGAAATGCCTCCCTTTGGAGGCATTTTTTTATGCCTACCTTTGACATAGTTAAAAATATTTAATGCTGCGCTTCACAAAACATATCATTGCTGCTTTGGTATTTGTATGCAGTTTAAGTACGGCTCAACAAGACCCAAATTTACCTTCCTTATATCGGGAGGATCAAATCTATATTGGCGCTTCATTTATGGGCTTGATACAAAGCAACACAGAAGAAAATCTAGCCGGTTTATCAAGTCATTTTCATTTTGGATTGGTCCGTGATATGCCATTAAACGCTAAAGGAAATTGGGCTATTGCCGGAGGACTTGGTTTTCAGACACAACGCATCATCACAGCCGTAATGTATGAATTTGGTCCTGATGAGCAGCCCCTTCGTTTTTATGGGCAAGGAAAAACCGAAAGTCAAATTCAAACGCGTTTTGGGGTTCAATCTATTGAAGTGCCATTGGTGTTGCGTTGGCGCACATCAACACCAACCCGTTACCAGTTTTGGCGAATCTATGGTGGTCTGAAATGGTTTTGGAATCTGAAAACTAAGGTGGTTGGTCTCCCGAAATCATTTGACACACAGGAGTATTTCAACCGTACGCATCTAGAATCTTTTGTGAGCTTTGGCTATAATACATGGAATTTTTACGTCTCCTATCCCATACAGAAAGTGGTTAATCCCATCCCTTTAGAAGATGGTTCTGCACCTTACGATTTTAATCTCATTAAGGTGGGCTTAATTTTCTATTTGTTATAAAACTAGAGTTCTCTTCGCAGACGCGCCACCGGAATATCCATTTGCTCTCGATATTTGGACACCGTTCTTCGAGCCACTCGATATCCTTTTTCTTTTAGTATAGCCGATAGCGCTTGATCAGCAAGGGGTTTATCTTTGTTTTCTTCTTCAATAACCGTTTTTAATATCTTTTTTATTTCTATGGTAGAAACGTCTTCTCCCTCTTCGTTTTTTAACCCTTCGGAGAAAAAGGTTTTAAGCAATTTAACCCCATAGGGGGTATCAATATATTTGCTGTTGGCTACTCTAGATACAGTTGATATATCCATCTTGATTTTATCAGCTATATCTTTTAGGATCATGGGCTTAAGATAATGCTCGTCTCCTGTTAAAAAATATTTGTATTGAAAATCGACAATAGCGTTAATAGTTAAAATTAAGGTTTGGTTGCGTTGGGCAATGGCATCAATGAACCATTTGGCTGCATCCAGTTTTTGTTTAATAAACATCACTGCTTCTTGCTGTGATTTGGTTTTGTTTTTGCTTTGCTGATAGCCGCGCAACATTTCATTATAGGCGTTTGATATTTGTAAATCGGGTGCATTGCGTCTATTTAAGTGAACTTCCAGTTTACCCTCTTCAAGGGTTAGAATAAAATCGGGCACCACATGGGTATTTTGGTTGACATTAGACAGTGCTCCACCTGGTTTGGGGTTGAGTCTAGAAATAAGTTTTACGGCCTCTTTAAGCTCTTTTTCGGATAGGTTGAGGCGTTCTTGTAGCTTGTTGAAGTGCTTTAGTGAAAAGTGGCGAAATTCCTTTTCAATAATGGCAATAGCGTTAGCAATTTCAGGGCGATCTTTTTTCTTGCGCTTCAATTGTAACAGAAGACATTCCTTAAGAGAACGAGCGCCCACACCTGGTGGATCTAACGTTTGCACAGCTTTTAGGGTTTTTTCAAGCTTTACTTCTGATACCATTACGTTTTGTGTAAATGCCAGATCGTCTAACAACTCTTCATTACTTCTTCTAATGTATCCGCTTTCATCAATACTACCCACCAAAAAAGCAGCAATTTCTGTCTCCTCCTCATTTAAAATGAGATTGCTCAATTGTTGCTGTAAAAATTGATGAAAACTAACCCCCCCACTAATGGGACGCACATTTTCATCATCATCATGGCTAAAATTATTGGCATAAAGTCGATAGGACGGAATTTCATCATCACTCAAATATTGATCTACATCAATATCTTTCCCATCTATATGGGTGTGGTCATCATAGTCTGCTTCTACTTCGTTTTCAAAGTCTTTATCATCATTTACACTGTTTTCTAGAGCAGGATTTTCACCCAATTCAGATTGCACTCTTTGCTCCAAATCTAGGGTTGAGAGTTGAATGAGCTTCATCAGCTGAATTTGCTGTGGTGAGAGCTTTTGTGCGAGTTTTATTTGGAGCTGTTGTTTTAGCATTTGAAAATCAGAACTTTATAACAAAGATAGGGTAAAAAATAATGTGTTTCTAAAAACTTGCATTCTGTGGTGTTCTCGGATAGGGTATGACATCACGAATATTATTCATGCCTGTGGCAAACATTACTAAGCGTTCAAAACCAAGGCCAAAACCACTGTGCACAACAGACCCAAAGCGTCTGAGATCTAAATACCACTCTAATTCTTTTTGATCAATATCCAGTTCCTTCATGCGTTTTTGTAATATCTCAAGGCGTTCTTCACGTTGAGAACCTCCCACCATTTCGCCAATACCAGGAAAAAGAATATCCATGGCACGAACGGTTTTTTGATCTTCGTTTAAACGCATATAAAACGCTTTAATTGTTGCGGGATAATCAAATAAAATAACAGGGCGTTTAAAATGTCTTTCCACTAAATAACGTTCGTGTTCACTTTGTAGGTCAGCGCCCCAACCCTCAATTGGAAATTGAAATTTTTTCTTTTTATTGGGCTTGGAATTTTTCAGAACCTCAATGGCTTCTGTGTAGCTTAAACGTTGAAATGGATTTTGAATTACAAAATCAATTTTTTCTATAAGCCCCATGGGGCTACGTTCCAACTGTGGTTTTGTTTTTTCTTCTTGAGCAAAGCGCAGGTCTAAAAAGGCTAAGTCTTCTGAGCAGCGAGCCTTTATTTTTTGTAAAACATTTACAATAAAATCTTCTGCCAAATTCATATTGTCTTCCAAATCATAGAAAGCCATTTCAGGTTCAATCATCCAAAATTCAGAGGCATGACGCACGGTATTAGAATTTTCAGCTCTAAAGGTGGGACCAAAGGTATATACCTCTCCAAGCCCCAAAGCATAAGTCTCTGCTTCCAACTGACCCGAAACGGTGAGGTGGGTTTCTTTACCAAAAAAATCATCCTTAAAAGAAATGGTTCCGGCTGTTGTTGTTGGTGGATTTTGGGGGTCTAGGGTAGAAACTCGAAACATTTCTCCAGCACCTTCGGCATCACTTCCAGTGATGATAGGGGTATGAACATACTGAAACCCTTTTTGATGAAAATATTCATGAACGGCAAAGGCTAATGCAGAACGCAAACGCATCACAGCACTAAAGGTGTTGGTTCTTATTCGCAAATGCGCTTTTTCTCTCAAAAATTCAAAGGAGTGTTTCTTAGGCTGAATAGGATATTGTTCAGGGTCTGAATCGCCAAGAATGTCAAGTTGCTGCACTTGAAGTTCTACTGCTTGTCCCCCGCCTTTACTGGCCACCAAAACACCTTTCAAAGCAAGTGCGGCTCCAGTGGTAATGCGTTTTAAAACTTTTTCATCTAGCGTTTCAAAATCGACCACACATTGCAAATTGGCTAGACATGAGCCATCGTTTAGAGCAATAAATCTGTTGGCTCTAAAGGTTCGTACCCAACCTTTTACGGCAAAAGTTTGACCTTGGGGTTCAAGGCTCAATAGATCAATAATTTTTGAAGATCTCATGCATTCCAATTTGTTGGCAAAGATAGTTTTATTTG
>JBMYZB010000099.1:0-6321 GCA_049609945.1 Flavobacteriaceae bacterium | reverse complement strand
TGTAGAAGAATTAGAATTTGACCCCACCTATGGTTTTCCTTCCTATATTTATTATGATGTGAGTGAAATAATTGCCGATGAAGAAATTGGCTATCGCGTTTCTGATTTTAAACCCCAATAGTTTCTTATTTTTAAACTAAAAAGATGAAGCGAAAATGGCTGTTATTCTCCGTGGGAGGACTTATGACAATTGGTTTTGGGTTATCACTTTTGGGTGAGGCCATTCAACATAAAATGCAACAAGATATTGCATGGATAGGCCTAGGCACCCTCGCCTTAGTGGTTACTAACACAGGCATATGTTTGGTGGCCGAAGCCACTATATTAAAAATGAAAAGACAACTGGAAAAGAGGGATTAGCTAAAGGCCGCTAAAAAATCATCCTCATCACTTTCTTTGTCAATTTCGGCCAGTGCTTTTTCTACAACGGCATCTGCCTCTTGAGTGGGAAATCCCAAACCAACAATAATGCGTTTTAAGAGTTTCTTCTCTTCAGTGTCCGCAATTTTATCAGCATAAACCATGCGTGTGAGATCATAAAGTCGTTCAATTCTTCCCTTTTGGTCGGCGGGAGGATTGATGGGATAATCATGCACATTATCAATTATTTGTTGACATTCTTCTTCTTCAATTTCTAAATTTATAGCCGTCCGTTTTATGAACGCCATTTCTTCATCAGAAATCACTCCGTCTGCTAGGGCAACCCGAACAATGGCTGCAAAGTGGTCTCTGTTTCTGTTCCGAAACCCTGGAGTATATAAGTGTGAAAAGGACATAAAAATGTTTTTTGTAAATGTAGAAAATCCCATGCGGATTTAAATTATTATTGGATATAATTTTGCTTAGTATATAATGAAGCCTTTAAAAATCATTAAAAATAGATCTGACATTGGTGCCGGCACTCGCGGTTCTGACATGGGTGTTGATGCCCTAGAAATTGCTGCCATTAATGCCCAAAATGATTTTTTTAATCGCCATCCTTTTTTGGATGTAAAAACGCATAACGAAACCATTTACAACAAAGTGAACCACTCGTTTGCCAAACGGATTGCTTATGTATTGGAGCAATGCAAGCGTGTGGCTGCTAAAGTCCAAAAAACGTTGCGAGAAAATTATTTTCCGTTGGTTCTTTCCGGCGATCATTCTTCAGCCTTAGGCACACTTGCCGGTTTGCAAAAAGCTAATCCAAAAGATTCTATAGGCGTTATTTGGATTGATGCCCACACCGATTTACATTCGCCTTGGAGTACCCCTTCTGGCAATGTTCACGGCATGCCCTTGGGAGCAGCTTTGGGTTTGGATCATCAACAGTTGGCCATCAATACCTTGGAGGGAGAAACCAAAAGGCACTGGCAAGAAATGAAAAACTTAGGGTCACATTTTCCTCTGCTTAAACCGAATCAACTGGTTTATTTTGGTATTCGTGATTATGAAGCACAAGAGGCTGCTTTGTTGGAACAATTACCGCTTAAATTTTTTGATGTGGCCACTTGCCGCACCTTTGGCATTGAGAAGTGTGTGGCAAAGGCACTAACTTTTTTGGAGTCAATGGATCACCTTTATGTTTCTTTTGATGTAGATGTATTTGATGCATCCACTGTTTCGGATGGCACAGGAACTCCCGTGGCAAATGGGTTTTCAGTAGATGAAGTTTCTCAAATACTAAAAGCCATTTTTACTTCTCAAAAGGTAGTTGCACTAGAGGTGGCTGAAATCAACCCCCTTTTAGATCAAAAAGGAAACAGTATGGCTGAAAGTGCCTTTCGGGTTTTAGATCATGTATTTGGAGAGGTATTCTAAGTTGACCTTTTTGATCATCTTTCTGAGGTGGATCAATTTTTCTCTTTAAAACCTTCAATTGTTCAGTAAATTCATACTTAATCAAATCATCTGGATTTGTTCTTCGCGCAAATACATTAGTGTAGAAACTTTCCCTAATCGTAGTTAGAATTTCATCTTTTGATAATCCTAGCTCTGTATTAACATCATTTAAATAATCTCTAATTTTCATCAAAACTGATTTTTTAGGGATTTGAATCACAAAATCAGAATCGGTTTCAGACATATTAGTAAAGGTAGAGGTGTAAACTTTTCCTTCAATCACAGATTCTTTATTCATTTCAACTCGGCCAGTACAAAATACATTTCCTTTAATGCGTCCGGATAAGACAAGATCTTCACAAATAATATCATCAATCCCATACGAGGATTTATCAATAATAAACTTTTTCTTGGTTAGTATCGTTCCATTAAAATTGCATTCAATACGAATAGATTTTAACGATTTTAAATAACCCTCTAGATAGCTATCTGAGGGAATAAGAATGGGCGAATTAGAATCTTTAGTAGCGTTTGTTTTCATGGCTAGGGCTTAAAACAGCAATGTAATTATTTTTTATAAAATAAAAAAGTTGTAGGGAAAAGTCTAGACCAGAATTATTCTTTTTTGATCAATTGATAACAAAACACATAGTGTTTTTGGAGTGTAGGATTTGTACTTTTTTTCTTCTTAAAAAACCGCATTAAGTTGTTTCTTTCAGCCGAAATTAATCCTTGGATTTCTGGGTTTAAGTCATCGTCTTTTTCAAGGGCTACATACTGCTTCAATAAGTTTTTCTGCAGGGCACGTTCTAACAGATCTGGGTTTTTTGGGTGTTCTACAATACGTAATCGTATTTCATAAAGAAGTTGCTCCACGGTTAAAGCCTTTACCGGTAAGGTTTCTTGGGAGGCAAGCATGCCGTTTAGTTTTTTAGCACTCAAAAGACGATTCAAGGCTGCTTTTTGAATATTTTCAATGCGTTGCAATCTATCGTTGGGCTTCACTTTGGAGAGCAATTCTTTAGAAAGTAGCCACTGTGGTGACTCCCACAATTCTTGGGCTAAAAAGTGCAAGGCTCTTTTTTGTTCTTTTTCAGTTACGTTTTGATAAGGCGTGGCATCTTGTCCTTTCACCATTCGAGTTTCTTCCACACCGCCCACCATGTTTAAAACATGATAAATATATCTTCTGTAAACACTGAGCATTTCTGAATACAATTCTTCAAGATCTTCATAAGTGTTGCCCCCTGGAGTGGTCCAAGCCTCTAAATTTTGGGCTACTATTTTTAAGTTTTTAAGTCCATATTGACTTGCTTTCACAGGATCATCACCAATGTTTTCAGTTTGTGAATTCGGATCATTACCGCCCGCTCCAAATTGATAAATTGGATTTAAACTGTGGGCATCCACAAATGCTTTCAACGTATCTCGAATTGCTTCCGAAGTTTTATTGGGAAAATGACGGTAGCCCCATTCTATAGCATACAAATCATAGGGTCCTAATTGGCGTACAAAGCGAATGTTTTTATCTCCCGGTTGAGCCACATAATTGTAGCGAGCATAGTCCATCAAGGTGGTAGCAATGCCATTTTTTTGAGTAAAAGATCCTGAACGAAGCGAGTCTACTGGATAGGCTGAGCTGGCCTTCATGTTGTGGGGTAGCCCTAAAGCGTGACCCACCTCATGGGCAATTACTTGTCGCATCATTTCGCCAATTTCTTCTTGCGCCGTGTTTAGGCTGCGAGCCCTTGGGTTGGCTGCTCCGGTTTCTAACAAATAGCGGTTACGATAAGAGCGCAAATGGTTGTGATACCAAATGATATCACTCTCTAAAATTTCCCCTGTTCTGGGATCAGAAACGCTAGGACCAATGGCATTTCTAGTGGTGGAAGCCACATAGCGTACCGTTGAATATCGAATGTCTTCCGGGCTAAAATTGGGATCTTCCTCCTGGCTGGGCGGATCTTTGGCTAGAATGGCATTTTTAAATCCGGCTTTTTCGAAAGCCACATTCCAATCTTCAATACCTTTTTTAAAATAAGGACGCCATTGCAATGGGGTGGCGGGATCTAGATAATAAACAATCGGTTTTTTGGGAGGAACTAAAATTCCTTTGGCATAAGCTTCAGGGTCTGAGGGTTCAAGGCGCCACCGCCGGATCAATTCTATTTCATCTGACTTTAAAGCCGAGGAGCTATAATTGTATTTTTTTAAACTAAACCAACCCACACGAAAATCAGCATGGCGTATGGGCATGGGCTCCTCTGGCAAAGCAATAATGGAATGATTGACTTGCATGCTGATGGTTTTAGTGGGGTTGCTGCGGGTGGCTTTGCTGCTGCTGAAGGTGAGGGTATGTTTGATTTCAACGTTTTTTGGAAAGGCCTTTACGGCATCAATAAAACTTCTTTTGGTGTCTAAACCACCTATGCTGAGGTCTTTTTTAGTGCTTTCTCGAATCAAATTAAATCCGGGCGAATTGGCATTAAAAAAACTACCCACGGCAATGAGATACCGATCTTCTTCTTTGTTTTGAATTGGAAAAATCGCCAAGATGGGGGGAAAGTTATTCTTTTTTACACTGATATAAATCGGATCTTCTTGCTCTGCAACATTTACCGTGGAACGTTGAGTAAGCAGGATTTGATCGTTTTTCTTTTCAAATTGGATCAATTGCTCACTAGTTTTTGATCCGGCATTAATATAAGCGCCAAAAAAATCAGGGAGTTGGGTGTAGCGAGTCACCATCAAATATTCCTTTTGCAACAAACTGTCATGAAGTTCCAAAAAAAGTTTATTCTCTTTGCTGTATAGGGTAAATAAACCGTCTTGTTTTTCCATGTCTTGAATGAGGGAGTCAAGTGGTTTTCGTTTATCGTCTTTAGATACTTTCTGGCCATGCAATGCAAAAGAAAAACAAAAGATGACCCCTAGGATAACAGTTGGAAAAATAATTTTCATACGCCTAAACTTTTGGTGGGATGGGACTGTATTCGAAGCATTCTAAATGGAAATAGGGTGTGGCGGCTAAGAAGTGATCAAATAAATCGGCTTGAATATGCTCATAGCGTTTCCAGTCTTTTTCTTTACTAAAAGTATAAATTTCTAGCGGCACCCCTTGTGGGGAGGGAGCCAATTGACGACACATAATGGTCATTTCTTGATTTATTTTTTCGTGTTTTTCTAAATAAGTCTCCACATAGTGTCTAAAAAGGCCTAAATTGGTCATATTGCGACCATTAATTAACAATTGCTTGTCTGCCTTATTTTTGGCATTATAATCTTTAATTTCTTTTTCACGTTGTTCAATAAAATTGTTGACACGTTCAATTCTTTTGATTTCAGCAATCTCATCTGAGCTTAAAAAGCGGATGCTGTTTACTTTGATTAATAATGCTCGTTTGATTCGCCTCCCTTGCGATTCACTCATGCCACGCCAATTCACAAATGAATCTGAAATTAACTTATAGGTTGGAATGGAGGTGATGGTTTTGTCAAAATTCTGTACCCGTACCGTTGATAAACTGATAGAAATAACATCGCCATCGGCATCATTATTTCGCATGGTGATCCAATCGCCAATGCGCACCGTGTCGTTTACTGTAATTTGCACACTGGCCACAAAACCTAAAATGGTGTCTTTAAAAACAAAAAGTAAAACCGCCGATAGAGCACCTAAACCAGTGAGGAAAGTACCTATTTCTTTCCCAGTAAGTAAGGATAGAATTAAAATGATTCCCACAAACCAAAGCAGAATCATAAAAACTTGAATATAGCTGTCAATGGGTTTGTCTTTAAAGTTTGACAGTGTTTTAAGCAAATCTCGAATGGACAATAGAAAGGTTCTAATAATGGTAAGGATAACAACCACAAAGAGTGCTTCCAAAATATGCGTCACCAATTCTCTTAGCCAAAGGGGTTGGGTAATTAAAGGGGGTAAAAAAGCAAGTAGCACAAATAAAGGAGGTAAATAAGACAATCGCCCGGGCACTTTGTTTTGGATAAGAAAATCATCAAAGTGACTGACAGAGCGTTTTGCTATTTTGTGAAAAATAAAAGTGATGCTTTTTCGAAATACAAGAAAAAGAAGCAGTGCCAGCAGTAGGGTTAATATAAAGAGAACTAAAAGGGTCAAGGGTTTGGCCCACTGAGGCGAAACACCCAAATCATGAAAAAAAGTAAGTAAGATTTCGTTCCAATTCAAAATCAGGCGGTTTTATTTAGACATAAAAGTAAGGATTTTATTGGGATGCCTTTAAGACTTAAGCTTGGAGTTTCCAAATTTGTACATTCTCAAATATTTCTACATTGCTGCCCTTCATACCCACCAGAAACATTGCTTGAGCCAATACTATTGAAGGGATGCTGTATTTTTTGCCCAGATGTTTTAGCAGTGGATATAACCAACGTGCGATTTGATAGGTGAATTGGGGTTCTTTTCTTTTTTTGACCGGATAAATATAAGCAGGTCTAAAGCTGTCGAAATCGCCTAATTGGAGT
>JBMYZB010000098.1:0-6410 GCA_049609945.1 Flavobacteriaceae bacterium | reverse complement strand
CTCAAAAAGTTAAAATAAAATAAATATTAAAAGGTTAAAATTAATTATATTTAAGGCACTAAAATTTAACACAATGAATGATAAAGCATTAAACAAAAGATTAAGAGGTAAAATAGCCATGCACATGCTCTTTGGATTAGGAGGGGCTGTAGTAATTATCGGGGCTCTATTTAAAATTTTGCACCTAGAAATTGGTCCTATTACTGGGGGGTTAGTTTTGGGATTAGGGCTTGGCACAGAAGCTTTAATTTTTACAGTTGCAGCCCTTAACACAGGCGAAATTAAAGAAGAACATCAAGACTATGTTAAGAAGGTTAAGGGTGGATCACCCAAGCCAGCAGGAGGAAATAATGGAGATAGCCTTTCTAGTAAAATTGATGAGCTTATGAAAGAAGCAAAACTTGACGTGAGCCTAATGCAAGACTTGACTTCAAGCATTAAGGGCCTTGAGGCCTCTGCAAAATCATTGGCACCAGCATCGGAAGCAATGGCTGCTACAAAAGCATATGGCGAAAAATTAAACCAAGCTTCTAGTCAATTAGATACCCTTACTGCTGCTTTCCAAAGCCAAGTGAAACATTCTCAAAACAGCTCTGCATTCAATGCAGAAATGGAGAAAAATGCAGTTCAACTGAAACAGCAAATGGATAGCTTAGGCAAAAATTTAGCCAACTTAAACCAAGTTTATGGTGGTATGTTAAATGCCATGTCTAACAAAAATTAGAAAAACATGGCAGGAGCAAAAGAAACCCCTAGACAAAAACTCATTAGTTTGATGTATTTGGTGTTTATCACCATGTTGGCATTAAACGTGAGTAAAGAAGTGCTAGACGGCTTTGGGCAAATGTTTGAAAAAATAACTGACGCCAATGAAAGAGTTGATGAAAGCAATAACTTACTTTTCGAAAACATTAGTGTAAATGCGGAAGAAAAGGGGGGCAAGTGGATCGGACATAAACGAACTGCTGAGCAGATCAAAAACGAATCAGATGAGTTTTTTAATACGATTGAAGAATTAAAAAAAACAATCACAGAAAAGCATAGAGAGAAAGATCCAGACATGAAGGAGTTTGCTCAGATGGATAAAGGAGAAACGCTTGATGTTATTTGGTTTAAAGAAGGTTCAGAACAAGCCAAAGAAGAATTTGTTGACATGATCGAAGAATATCGAGCACATGTCATTCAAGTCTTTGGTAGTCAATATCCAGAATCTATTGAAATGGTTGAAGCGCGTTTTTTTACAGGTGACGAAAACAACAACATAAAGAATAGAGATGAGGTTGACGAACCTTGGCTAGATGCCAACTTCAAAGGATTTCCTTTAATCTCATCATTGGCAAAATTGACTATGATGCAAAATGATATTCGTCAAACTGAGCATGATGTTCTAACCACACTCATGGGTAAAGAACTTAAAATGTCATCCAAAGTAAATTCCACAAATTACACCAGCTTATTAATTACTGAAAAAGGAGCCTACTATCAAGGCGAAATTTTTGATGGAAGTGTGATTTTAGGAAGAAAAGGAGGCGCACAGAATCCCAACACTGTAGATTTAAAAATTGACGGAAGAAAGCTTACAGAAAAAGATTATGATCTCATTCCTGGGGGGATTAAGTTGAAAGTAAATGCGGGCTCTCCAGGTGATCACCTGATTGAAGGAGATTTGATATTTCTTGAAGAAGGTGAGGAATCAAGAATTTCAGTGAGTCAAAGTTTTGCTGTAATCAACAAACCTAATTCGGCTGTAATTTCTGCTGACAAAATGAATGTGGTATATCGGGGAGTAGAAAATCCCATTACCATTTCTATCCCTGGCATAGCAGACAGTAAGGTATCTGCCAGTGCACCTGGGTTAAAAAGAGTTAGAGGGAGTAAATATAGTTTATCACCCCGCTCTGGTCGAGAAGTAAAGATTAATGTATCCGGAACGTTGCCGGATGGAAATAAAGTATCCTCAGTTTCTGTCTTTAGAATTAAAGACATCCCTAAACCTTCTGGATTCTTTAGAGGAAAGACAGGCGATTTTACATTGCCAAAGTCGAGTTTAGAGCGCGGAACCGTAGAAGCAAGACTTGAAGATTTTGATTTTGATTTGCCATTAAAAACCACCTCTTTCCGCTTTAGAGCACCGGGGCAACCTAGTATGGTTATTAAAGGCGATAAATTAGATAGCCGTGCCATTAATGCTTTGAGCAGAATTAAAAACGGTCAAACCGTTATCATATCAGATATAAAGGTGGTCATTCCTTCTAATCCAAATTATAAGTTAAAACCCACTCGACCTATATCGATCACAATTAATTAATCGGATTATGTTACACCACATCAAGTTATCAATCCTCGTTTTTCTTCTGGTAAGTCCACTTATTTCCGTTGGACAAGCCAACTTGTTGAACGCCAAAGTGCCCACTGAAGTTGGTGAATTGACAGAAGTTCAAATTGCTTCTAATGATAACACCCCCGTGGCCTATGGGTTTGTTGATGACCGCGATGTGCTATGGTCCAAAACCATTTGGGAAATTATTGATTTAGATGAGCGAATTAATTTTTTACTCTATTATCCAACGGTCAATAATGGCTTATTATCTTCTACAAGAAAATCACTTTACAGAGTTTTGCTAGACAATATCCGATCTGGTGAAATTACAGAAGTATACCGCACCTCTTATTTTAGAGATAAACTCACCTTTGAAGACCTTGAAGAGTCTTTGTTATCCAAACAACTTTCTGAAGAAGGAATTTCAAAATCTAATGCAGGAGAAGAAGTCACAGAGAATGATTATGATGTTTTCCAAATAGAGTCGGATAAAATTATGCAATGGCGTATCAAAGGAACTTGGTATTTTGATAAACGTCTTGGCGAATTGCGCTACAGACTTTTGGGTATTGCCCCTGTGGCTCCCGATGTATCCACCCTAAGTCAAGGGCCAGAAGCCATGGCTGATGCCCTAGTGCCTCTTTTTTGGGTTTGGTATCCAGATGCCAGAGAGTCATTAAATAAAAACACTGTTTTTAATGTGAAAAATTCTTCTCAACCCATCACATTCGATAATATTCTTAATTCACGCCGATTTAATGCTATTATATATAAAGAAGAAAACGTGTTTGAAGACCGCGAGGTGAAAGATTATATTTATGAAGATGCTTTGCGTCAATTGTTAGAATCGGATCGAATAAAATCTCAAATTAGAGATTTTGAGCAAGATATGTGGAATAACTAATTTCAAAACAAATTACGTCTAAAATGCTGCTCACAAAGCAGCATTTTTTATACCATAAAAGTCCATTTAGAGTATGACAATTATTGTGGGTTATGGTTTGGCAGGATTTAGTCTTGCAGTTCAATTGATGCAAAGAGAAGAGGATTTCTGTATTATTGATCAACCCCGTTGGAGTGCCAGTAGAAGTGCAGCAGGGCTGTGTAATCCAACCGTGTTAAAACGATATACATTGGCATGGAAAGGCACAGAATTCTTTTCCTATGCCAAAGCATTTTACAAAAAAATTGCCACAATCCTTGATAGACCCCACGTTTATGAACCATCTACTGTGGCCCGAATTTTTTCGCACGAAAAAGAAACAATAGCTTGGGAACACGCTTCTTGTCATCCTGCTTTGGAACCTTATTTAAGTTCAGATACGCAACAAGAATTATCATCTGCTGTTGACACAAAACATGGATATGGCCTTGTTGAACCTATCTTTCGGGTTGATATCTCACAATTGCTTGATGCGTTTAAGGCGCAATTGAAACCTGGTCAATTCATAGAAAAATCTTTTCAATTTGAAGATTTAACACTTCAAGAAAAGAAACTCCAATACAAACACCTCAAAGCCCATTATATTGTTTTTTGTGAAGGCTATCAAATGCATCAAAACCCGTATTTTAAAGACTTACCTTTGGTGGGTAATAAAGGAGAAATGCTGTTGATAAAGGCACCACAATTAAAACTAGATACCATTTTAAAATCTTCTCTTTTTGTGGTTCCCTTAGAATTGGATTATTTTTGGGTGGGTGCAACCTATAATTGGAAAGACAAGACCTTGAAAACAACGCAAGTAGGTAAACAATGGTTAGAGGAACAATTGAATAAGCTACTCAAAGTGCCTTATGAAATTGTTTCTCAAACCGCACGAATCAGACCCACGGTAATTGATAGAAAGCCCCTGCTTGGGAAACACCCAACACATCCAAATCTTATTGTATATAATGGCTTGGGTACACGGGGCACTCTCATGGCGCCGCTCTTGTCTCAATGGCTTTATCAATACCTTTTTGAACAGGTGCCATTGTCAGAAAAGGTAGACATTAATCGTTTTTGAATTCTTGCAAAATATACATATGCTAAACGCACATAATATTTCTGTACATTTTGGGGGAGATGTCCTATTTGATGACTTGAGTTTTCGTTTGGGTGCAGGAGACCGAGTTGGATTAATTGGTAAAAATGGAGCAGGAAAATCTACACTTTTACAACTTTTGGCACATAAACAACAACCCACCTCAGGCACCTTTGCGATTGAAAAAAATTGTTCTATTGGCTATTTACCACAAGATCTAGATTTTGAGCATGGGCGCACTGTGGTAGAAGAAGCTTATACTGCTTTTGATGAAATTCAGGCATTAGAAAAAAGAATGGAAACAATTCATCAATTGATTGCTGAAACGCAAGATTATGAAGCTCCGGCCTATATAAAAATACTTGATGAATTATCAACACTCAATACTCAATATGAAATGTTGGGAGGCTATAATTATCAAGCTCAAACAGAAAAAATTTTAAAAGGACTGGGTTTTTTGCCTGATCAATTTCACCAACAAACCAACACATTTTCTGGGGGCTGGCGTATGCGTATTGAATTAGCGAAATTGTTGTTGCAAAGACATCAAATTCTATTGTTAGACGAGCCTACAAACCATTTAGACATTGAAGCTATTATTTGGCTGGAGCAGTTTTTAAAAAAATATCATGGTGCAGTGGTAGTGGTATCCCATGATAAAATGTTTTTAGATCAAGTCACCAATAGAACCATAGAAATTATCCAGCAACGGTTGTTTGATTTTAAAAAACCGTATTCGAAATATATGAAACTTAGGGCTGAGCTCAGAGAACAGCAAGCTGCAGCTCAAAAAAATCAAGAAAAGCAAATTGCCCAAACTGAAAAACTCATCGAGAAATTTAGAGCAAAAGCCTCTAAAGCCAGTATGGCGCAATCACTCATTAAGAAATTAGAAAAGATAGAGCGTATTGAAATTGATCCAGAGGAGAACCAGGTGATGAAACTTAGTTTCCCGGTAGCACTTCAGCCAGGAAAAGTGATTTTAGAAGCCATAGGAATTTCTAAACAATATGGGGCAAATAAGGTATTAACGGATATTTCTCTACATATTAATAGAGGTGAAAAGATTGCTTTTGTTGGGCAAAACGGACAAGGGAAATCTACCCTAGCCAAAATATTAGTGCAGGAAATCCAGTTTAAGGGAAAGTTAAATTTGGGGCACAACGTGCAAATTGGCTATTTTGCTCAGAATCAATCAGCCACCTTAGACCCCAATCGAACACTCATAGAAACTGTTCAAAATGCAGCTACTCCAGAAAATGCTCCCCGTGTAAGAGACCTTTTGGGAGCCTTTCTTTTTCAAGGAGATGCCGTTGAAAAAAAGGTAAAAGTCTTGTCTGGAGGTGAACGAAATAGACTGGCTTTGTGCGCTTTGTTATTGCAACCATTTAATGTGCTAATTATGGATGAGCCCACCAATCATTTGGATATTGCTTCCAAACAAATCCTTAAAAAAGCTTTAGCCAAATTTGAGGGCACATTAGTTTTGGTTTCACATGATCGAGATTTTTTAGAGGGTTTGTGTGAAAAAGTTATAGAGTTTAAAAATGAAAAGATAAAACCCTTTTTGGGGGGTATTGAAACTTTTTTAACAGACCGCGCCATGGATTCGTTACAACAACTGGAAAAAAAGAAAAAGTCAAAAGTCAAAGTAACAGAAGGGACTGGAGCTCAACACTATGCCCAACAAAAACAAGACCGTGCCTTACAAAAAAAGGGAGCACAACTAGAAAAGAAAATTGCCCATTTAGAAAAAGAAATTAAAAAAATGGATGTGGCCTTAGCAATAAATTATGACGAAACGGTGGCTGATCCTCGTTTTTTTGATCACTACCATGCCCAAAAAAGCACACTTGATGAACTCATGCAAGCTTGGGAAAAAGTACAACTAGAAATAGATTCTAATTAATTCTATGCTCTAGTTTAAGGATTGAAGGTAACGTTCAGCATCTAAGGCTGCCATACAGCCGGTACCGGCAGCAGTAACAGCCTGCCTATATTCTTTATCTTGCACATCACCAGAGGCAAAAACCCCGGGAAGATTTGTTTTTGTGCTTTTTCCTTCT
>JBMYZB010000097.1:0-6568 GCA_049609945.1 Flavobacteriaceae bacterium | reverse complement strand
AGGAATGGAAAAGTTTAACTATTCTGAAAGGAAAATAGAATCAATTTAACAAAGAGAAATTTTCGAAAGGGAAACATAAAGGGCATTTCTCGGATGATTCAACATAATAAAATACAACCCATATTTAAATACATAACTTAGATATAAAGTAACACCACGCAATAAAAGGTATAAACAATAACCGCCTTTTTGCAAAGCAAACCTATGCCATAGAGAATATGAAAGCGTCTTATATCAAGCGTTGTATAACCCAACTTGAAAAGCTATCTTTGATTAAAAATTGTTTTAGCCCATTTAAATAAAAAAAAATGAAAACCTTACTCCTACTACTCAGTGTATTAAGCCTCAATACTTGTTTTTCAGACACTCGCCCTATAGACCATTCCGATCCGGTTTGGCAACCTTCCACAACAGCGGCGCAAAACCTTAAAAAGGCCTATTTTGCCTCAGGATGCTTTTGGTGTGTGGAGGCCATTTTTGAAAGTGTAAAAGGGGTGTCGGAAGCCTATTCCGGCTATGCCGGGGGGTTTACCAAAAATCCAAACTACAACCAGATTGGCACCGGTCGTACAGGACATGCAGAAGCCGTGGAAGTGCTTTATGACCCTGATGTTGTTTCCTTTGGTACCTTGCTTCAAGTGTTTTTTGGATCACATGACCCCACCACACCCAATCGACAAGGGCCCGATTATGGCTCCCAATACCGCTCCGTTGCCTTTTACACTTCGGAGCAAGAACGCGAATACATTCAAAACTACATTGCACAACTCACCGACCAACAAATTTTTAAAGCCGATATTGTGACTGAAGTAAAACCCTTGGAAACCTTTTACTATGCCGAAGAATACCACCAAGACTATGAAAAACGAAATCCAGACAATCCCTATGTGCAGAAGGTTTCTATTCCTCGTCTAAAAAAATTCCAACACCGCTATCCGGAATTGCTTAAAGCAACGCATTAAATGCAAACGTTTGCCTTAGAAAATAACTACCTCAAAGCCATTTTTTTAGATTATGGTGCCATTTTACATCAATTGTGGGTGCGCACTGAAAAAGGAGAAGAGATTAATGTGATCCAAGGGTTAGATACACCGGAGGCCTATTTAAAAGACAAGTGGTCTAAAGGGGCACTGATTGGCCGTTTTGCTGGGCGACTTACCGAAAGCTATACCCTGAATAGTATTCACTATCCCTTGACGCATCAAGAAGGGGTTTTATTGCATAGCGGACCCACAGGGTGGGGAAAACAGTTTTGGAAATGTACGGCATACACCAAAGACCGTTTAGTTTTAAACCACCAATGTGCAGCCGGAAATAGTGGTTTTCCGGGCAACGTAAACGCCCAGATTACCTATCGGCTGCAAGAACGTGCTTTGGTATTGGATTATTATGCCACCACCGATGTGCCTACCCATATAAATCTTACCAATCACGCTTATTTTAGCTTATACCCTGAGGGGAAAATTGCCGCTCACGAGTTGCAAATTTCTGCTCAACAATATTTGGAACTGGCTGAAAATCTTGTGCCCACAGGAAAGCTATTGGAAACCCTAAATACGACCATGGATTTTCGTCAAAAACGTATGTTGGGAAGCCAAAAACTGGACGATTATTTTGTGTTGGAACCCCGTGCTAAAAGTGCAGCAACCCTCTATTCTCCCACCACACACATCAGCATGAAAATACAAACAGACCAACCAGGTGTGGTGGTTTTTACACCCCCGCATTTTGAAGCCATTTGTTTTGAAACACAAAAGTTTTCAAACAGCCCTAACCTTTCTCATTTTCCATCCACACGCATTGATCCAAACGAACCTTATCGACAAAAAACACGTTTCGAATTCAGCGGTATTGTAAAGGCAAAAAAGCCGTAAAGCCTTTAAAAACAATCCATCCATACAAACTCCCCACCCCTGCTCCAACCAAGACATCCATAGGGAAATGTACGCCTAAATAGATGCGGCTGTAGGCTATGGCCGCTGCCAAACCAAAAAAGAAAAAACTCAATCGCCGATAAATTGGACGATGGAAAAGACTAAAAAAAGTGGCTAAGGCAAAGGAATTGGAGGCATGACCGGAAAAAAAACCGTATTGTCCACCACAACCGGCTTTAACCAATCGAACCAAGGCTTGTAATTCGGGATCATGGCAGGGCCTTAAGCGGGTAAAGGAATACTTGGCTAAATTAGTGAACTGATCGGTGATTAAGATTAAAAGCAATGTGGCAGCAAAAATAAAAGCCGATGATCTCCAAGTCAGCTTTCGGGTCAAGAAAAGCCACGCCAGCAAATAGACCACCACATTGGTGAGGGCATGGGAGAGCAGAAGAAAAAAAGGATCAACAGAAACTGATCCCAAACCATTAAGGCTCAAAAAAAGTTCACGATCCCAAGCCAACAACTGATCCATTAGTCTTCTAAATGCTTCATTTCTGTATCATAAAAGGCATAGGCTGCCTCCAATAAATCCGATGTACTTTCTTTTAAAACAGCTTCATCTTCCTTAGAAAATTCTTCCATCCAATGAATTTCATCATTAGAAACGTTAAGTACAAAACAGGGATATTCTGTATGAACAATAAATAGATCTGACGGATTCTGGGAATTGTCGGCAATCAAAAATTTAGGAAATGTCATGAGAATGATGATTAAAAATTAAGGTCTTTATCTGATTTTGAAATCTTAAAAATAATAAAATGGCCGAAGCAATAAGTCCTGATAACAAACCGATCCAGATTCCTAAAACTCCAAGTTGGGTTTTTAAGCCTAAGAAATAGGCAATAGGAAAGCCAAATAAACCATATGAAAAGAAAGTGATCCATGCTGGAATATTTACATCTTGCAGTCCTCTTAAAGCCCCCAATACAACGGCTTGCATGCCATCAAAAAGCTGAAAAAAAGCAGCCACAATTAACAGTTGAGCAGCTAAAAATACAACCTGTTCACTGTCAGCTATTTCAAAAAGATTATTTTGATCTAAATAGATCCAAGGTAAATCTTGGTTGGTGAGCATAAAAAATAGAGCAAATACCAAGTCTAGAATTAATATCAATAAAAAAATGGAATAGGCAATCCGTTTTAAATTAATAAAATCACCTCTCCCTTTTTGATTGCCCACCCGAATCATGGCTGTTACTCCTAAGCCTAGGGCAAACATAAAGGTGATAGATGATAGATTTAATGCTATTTGATTGGCCGCTTGTTCGTTTTTTCCCAAAAGGCCAGAAAGCCAAATGGCAGCAGTAAAAAAAATGACCTCAAAAAACATTTGTAAGGCTGACGGAAAACCAAGATTGAGAATTCTTTTCATCAACTTAAAATCAGGCCACTGCCACACAATTTGCCTTGTGAAAGATCTAAATCGTTGATCAATACGAACATAAAAGGCAATATAAATCACCATAAATAATCGCGCAATTAGGGTGCCAATGGCGGCTCCTTCAATACCCATTTTTGGAAAAATCCAAACACCAAAAATTAAAAAATAGTTTAAGATTATATTGACTAGGTTTCCCAAAAGTGTGGCATACATGGGAGGGCGTGTGTGAGAAAGCCCATCGCAAAACTGCTTAAAGGCTTGAAAAATGACTAAAGGTATTAGCGAAAAAGCTACCCATTGAAGATAAGGATAGGCCAACTGTACCACTTCTGCCGGTTGACCCATTTTAAAAAGTAAAGGCCTGCACATCCAAACAGAAAAAGCCAAAAAAAAGCCTAACACAACGCACTGCAAAAAGCTATGTATAAAGACTTTTCTGCCTTGAGCAAAATTTTTAGCTCCATCTGATTCGGCAACTAATGGTGTAATGGTGGTAGAAAAACCAATACCTAAAGACATCCCCACAAACACAAAGCTATTGCCCAAAGAAACAGCGGCCAAAGGAGCAGTACCCAATTGCCCCACCATAATATTATCTATGAGTTGAACAAAAGTGTGTCCTAAAAGACCGATTATAACAGGATAAGCTAAAGTGAGGTTATATCGAAATTCACTAAAATAGTTTTGAAGTGCAATCTTCATTTGCTCAGAAGCCAAATTGGTCAACCAAATAGACTAAGCTGGTCATGGCTGCGGCACCTAATTCCAACTCTCTTTTGTTTATGGCATCAAAGGTGTCAATGGATGTGTGGTGATAATCAAAATAGCGTTGCGAATCTGGCAATAGTCCAGCCAAAACGGTAGTACCATTTTCTAGAGGTCGGATGTCTGCCCCACTGCCATTTTGAATAAAATAATCAGCTAAGTAAGGCTCAAAATAGGGTGTCCAGGTTTTTAATTTTTCGAACTGAGCTAAGGTGGCTTGAAACGTAAATCCTCTGGGGGTAAAACCGCCTGCATCAGACTCAAGTGCAAAAACATGGTTTTCATTTTTAGCAAAAGCGCTTTTAGCATAGGCTTTTCCTCCATTAAGTCCATTTTCTTCATTCATAAACAACACCACACGAATGGTCCGTTTGGGTTGATAGTTTAGCTTTTTAAACAAACGTAAAACTTCCATAGATTGAACCACTCCGGCACCATCATCATGAGCACCATCTCCAAGATCCCAAGAATCTAAATGACCTCCAACAACAATGATCTCCTCAGGAAATTCACTCCCTTTAATTTCTCCTATCACGTTGTGAGAAGGCACCTCCGGATAATTTTTACAATCCTGTTTATAATAAAAATACAAATCGGGATTAAGAGCTAACATGGTATGTAACAATTCGGCCCCTTTTGTGCTAATTGCAGCGGCTGGAATTCGATCTTTATTGGGTAAATCATTGTAATACATACTGCCGGTGTGCGGATAATCATCCAAGCGTAAGTTTATGGATCGTACAATGGCTCCCACAGCTCCCAATTTTGCGGCTTGATAAGCCCCTTGAGTGCGTTGAGAAACATTTTCGCCATAGGCCTGAAAAGTGCTGATGCGTTCTGGTTGCATGGGGCGATTAAAAAATACTATTTTGCCTTTCACATTTTCTTCTCCTAATGCCGCTAAGGCTTCAAAAGAATCTACCTCAATCACTTGCGCCCTAAGGCCATAGGCAGGGGTAGCCACAGAACCGCCTAAGGCGCAAATAGGTACATTTATACTATTGCCCGGACTTGTTTCTATGCTAGCATATTCAAACGTTCCGCGCACCCATTTGGGTACCATAATTCTCTGAAGGCTCACAGCATCAAGTTGTAAACCTTCTAGGGTTTCTTTACCCCACTCCACTGCTCGAGCGGCATTTAAGGAGCCCGACAGTCGTCCTCCAATTTGGTTGGAAAGATGATCTAACCATTGATAAGACTGTCCTTGAGTGAGAGCAGCTTCATAAAAAGCAGCGATTTGTTTTTGGTGAGTGGCTGTGGATTGTGCCCAACCAGCAAAAAAGACAGAAATAAAAAGATATAAATAGAACTTCTTCATGGTTTTTATTTAGATGCAAATTGTTCAATATTTTCTGCCGTAATGGGATTGTCACCCAAAATTTGAAGCCGTTCTACAACATTTCTTAGCTCTCTTATATTTCCTGTCCATTGATAATTTCCTAAATGGGCAAGAGCTGAGGGATGAAAGGATTTGGTTTCCATATTTTGATCTTTTCGAATTTGAGCAATAAAATGTTCCACCAACAGCGGAATGTCTTCTTTTCGATCTTTCAGATCAGGCACAGGAATAAGTATAACAGCTAAACGATGGTAGAGATCTTCTCTAAAATTTCCAGCCTCTATTTCCTTTTTTAAATTTTTATTAGTGGCGGCAATCACACGCACATCTACAGAAATATCCTTAGCCTGACCTACCTTTTGAATTTTATTTTCTTGCAAAGCACGTAATACTTTTGCTTGAGCTGCTAAGCTCATGTCAGCCACCTCATCAAGAAAAAGAGTACCTCCATGAGCGGCTTCAAATTTTCCGGAACGATCTTTAATGGCTGAAGTAAAGGCACCTTTCACATGGCCAAAAAGTTCACTCTCAATTAATTCATTGGGAATGGCGGCACAATTCACCTCCACAAATGGTGCCTTGGCCCGCACACTTTGTTGGTGCAATTGATGAGCCACCAATTCTTTTCCTGTACCGTTGCTTCCAGTGATAAGGACTCTTGCTTCTGTTTGAGCCACCTTTTCGATCATTCTTTTGATAGACTTAATGGCTGAGGACTCACCCACAATAGCATATTTTTTTGCTACTTTTCTTTTGAGTTTTTGATTTTCAGAGCGAAGGGATTTATTTTCTAGCGCATGTCGCATGGCTGTAAGTAGACGGTTTAGGTCTGGCGGTTTTGAAATAAAGTCATACGCTCCCAATTTCATAGATTCAACGGCAGTTTCAATATTTCCGTGTCCAGTTAGCATAATAAAAGGTAATCCTGGAGACATGGTACGACTCTTTTCGAGTACTTCATTACCATCCATTTTGGGCATTTTTATATCGCAAAGAACCAAATCAAATTTGTTTTTTTTGATTAAAGCTAAACCTTCTGCGCCATCAGCGGCCTCTGTAACCTCAAATTGATCACTTTCATCATTTAAAATTCGGGTTAAAACCCTACGGATGGGTTCTTCATCTTCAATGATTAGAATTTTT
>JBMYZB010000096.1:0-6640 GCA_049609945.1 Flavobacteriaceae bacterium | reverse complement strand
CCGTGATTCCCAAAATGAAAGAGAACAATTATGGCAGAATAATACATATTGCCTCTATAGCAGGAAAAGAGGGCAATCCTGGAATGGTAGGTTACTCCTCTTCAAAGGCAGCACTAATTGGAATGGTTAAGGCTTTGGGAAAAGAACTAGCCACAACAAATATTACAGTGAACGGAGTGGCACCCGGTTTGATTTCTACAGAAATGAATAGTGATACTGACCCTAAAATGTTGGACTACATGACTGAAAAAATACCCATGAAAAGAACAGGAACAGCTGAGGAGGTTGCTTCGCTATGCCTTTGGATTGCTTCCAAAGAGGCCAGTTTTAATACAGGAGCCGTTTTTGATATTTCGGGTGGAAGAGCCACTTATTAATTTTATACCATGGAAAAAAAGGAGGAGAAATTTTTTTTTGATCATATAAAAAAGCATTTGTTTACCGCAGTTGTTGGTGATATTATGGATCAACTAGGGTATCAAAATCAGTTTTTAAATCCAAAGATAAAACCCCTTAGAGAAGATATGATTGTGATTGGAAGAGCTATGACTGTTCTTGAAGCCGATACCTTAGACAACACAACAACCTCATCCAATGTTGCCCTATCAAAACCCTTTGGATTGATGCTTGAAGCTTTAGATCAACTTCAAGAAAACGAAATTTATCTTTGCACCGGTGGTAGTCCTACCTATGCCCTTTGGGGTGAGCTAATGAGCACTCGAGCCATCCAATGTGGCGCTACGGGTGCCGTTTTAAATGGTTATTCTAGAGACACCCGTGGGATTTTAAAATTAAATTTCCCTACGTTCTCTTACGGCACCTTTTCTCAAGATCAAGCCCCCCGAGGAAAAGTAATTGATTATCGAGTACCTATTCAAATTGATAACGTGAAAATTTCACCTGGAGATATTGTTTTTGGAGACATTGATGGCGTTTGCATTATTCCTCAAAAAATTGAAAAAAAGGTCATAACACTGGCAAACGAGAAAGTGAATGGAGAAAATTTAGTTCGTCAATCCATAGAGGCGGGTATGAGTTCAGTAGAGGCATTTAATAAATATGGCATTATGTAAACCAATATGAAGATAGATTTTTCAAATAAGAATTTTCTTGTCACTGGAAGTGCTGGTTTTGGGGTTGGATCAGGCATTTGTCAAGCCATTGATAATGCTGGTGGGACACTAGTTATTAATGATTTGTCTGAAAAAAATGTAAATGAGGCATCGAAAAAATACAAAAATGCCATCGGCATTGTTGCCGATATAAGTAATGGTTTGGAAGTGGAGCGTTTGTTCAAAGAAATTAACACAACACTAGGCCCCCTTCATGGAGTTGTCAATAACGCAGGAATTGGACACAGAAAACCGGCTCATTTATCAGATATAGAAGAATTTGATAAAATTTTTAATACCAATTTTAAAGGCGTATGGTTAATTTCTAAAGCTTTTGCAACAGACTGTATTAAAAATAAGATTAGAGGTAACATTGTGAATGTTTCTTCTGTTCATGCTTTTAAATCGACAAATAAATATGCCCTCTATTCATCCACAAAAGGTGCACTCAATAACCTTACAAGAGGAATGTCAATTGAACTAGGAAAATACGGAATCCGATGTAATGCTATTGCACCGGGATATGTTGATTCGGCCTATAATGTAAAAGCAGTTAGGGAATGGTCTGACGATCCAGAAGGCTGGGTTAAAGATCAGATTGAAGATTATCAAAGTCTTTCTGAGGTAATCACTTCTATTGATTGTGGTAATCTTGTGGTTTATTTACTATCTGAATACAGCAAATCAATTACAGGTCAAATCATAAAAATTGATAGTGGATTTACCAATCTGCTATACAGTAATAGTTTTTTGCCATAAAAAGTATAGCCAATGAAAATTTCAAAAATTACTCTTTATGAGGTAGTTGTTCCCGCCAAAAAAGGAACTATTGAGAGTAAAGAGATCAATAAACCCTTGCACAAGCTGGCGCATGGAACAGAAATGGGGTGGTCCATACAATTTGATCAACTCTCTAAAATTTTGATATCAATAGAACTCAAAAATGGAACTGTTGGGTGGGGAGAGTGTTATCGCGGAAACCACATAAATAGCGTAAAACAAATTGCAGAAAAATTTGTTGGACAGGATTTAGAAAAAATTGTAAGACAAAAAATTCCAATCCCTTTTTCTAGAATTTATGACGGTTTTGAATGTGCCCTTTGGGACTGTTTTGCTCGGTTAAAAAATATGCGTGTTGTTGATTTATTGGGAGGAGCTGTTCGAGACAAAGTGAAGGTGGGGAGTTGGTCCAGCCACAGATCTGCACTCGAGGTTGGCGATATTGCCTTAAATTTTGACAAAATGGGCTTCGATTGCATAAAATTCAAAACCGATCTTGACGATGATGTTGTGGCTTGGGCAGAATCAATTAAAGCCGTTGCTCCCAACATGAAAATAATTTTTGATCCAAATGAAAGGTGGGAAACCTCATATGAAGTAAAAAGAAGGATAGACCATTTAAAAGAAATTGGAAATACATTTTGTATTGAAGATCCAATTTCAAGATGGAAAATTGGAGACTATTCTCATTTAAGAAACTATTCGTCAATACCCATTGTGCTTCATGTTTCTTTGCCTTATGTAGATCATGGTCAAAGAATTAATGATGCCATTAAAGCCATTCAACTCAATGCTGTTGATGGATTCAATTTTAATTGTGGTTTGGCGCATTTTCAACAATTAGACAATATTGCCTCTGCTGCAGAACTTCCCTGTTGGCATGGCTCAGAAATTGATTTAGGCATTATGGAAGCCATGTATATACATTCCTGCGCTGCATCAAGCTCTTGTGAGTGGCCAAGCGATATTTTTGGAAGACTCATCAGGGAGCATGATTTACTTAAAACCCCGCTAAGAATTGAACCCCCCTTTGCCTATTTACCTGAAGGTGAAGGATTGGGTATAGAACCCGATATGGACGCCATCCATCATTATTTGATCGATAAAAAAGAAGTTTAAAACAGAATTATTAACGACAACATGAACCCATTTAATAAAGAAATAGAAAAAGATAAGGCCCAACTATGGGAAATGTTGGTTGAACGAGATTCACTTGCTTTTGCCAATCAAAATTGGGAAAGGGTTAAAGAGGATTTTGTTTCAGACCATTTTATGGGGATTCATGCCCATTTTGAAAGCAATCCAGACCTGTGGAAAATAAGTTTTCCAAACCTAGAACAATATCAAAAAGAATGGTTAATACAAGCCAACGCTTTTGCTAATGAAGATTGGATTGAAAAGCCCTACGATATACTTATGAAAATTACTTATTTGGAGGATATTGAAATTTGTGAAGACAAGGCCATTTTACACAAAAAATTTTCTGGTTTTGCAGAAAAAGCAAATGGTGAAAAAGAATCCTTTAGTTGGCAAACCATCTACCGATGCGTGAAGATTAATGGGAGTTGGAAAATTTTAGGTTTCATAGGGTATTTACCCCTTAACGTCCAAAAGAAAGCACACGTTGAAACGGCAGCAAAATCAGTTCCTAAAGGAGCAAATCAACATGTTACCGCAGGGCCTTATTCGCCAGTGCTTACTGTAAATGGAAACAACATTGTGGTTATATCAGGACAGGCATCTATTAACTTAGAAGGTGCCATTATTGGAACTACTATTGAAGCCCAAACAGAACTAACACTCAGAAATTGCCAAAAACAACTCCTTTCGGCTGGCGCATCTTTTAACGATGTTTTTAAAGTTAATGTTTATTTGACAGACATTAAAAACTGGGATCGATTCAACGTGATTTATAAAAAATATTTTGCAGAACCTAAGCCAGTTAGAACAGCGGTTGAGACGGGGTTGATTGAAGGACTTATGGTAGAGATTGAAATGTGGGCCACAAAAAGCTAGAATATGATTTGGGATCAACTTACAACAGAAGAAACAAAAAAAATAAATAAAGAATTACCCGTTGTTCTCCTGCTTTGTGCAACAGAACAACACGGCCCACATTTGCCCTTGTCAACTGACCGATTGATTGGGGAGCATTTCATTCAAGAACTCAATAAACAAGCAGAGAAAGGCTTCATTTGGCTTCCTACAATTCCTGTAGGATGCTCAGAGCATCACATGGACTTCAGCGGAACACTCACTTTTAGTCACACAGTCTTTAAAGCTATTATTGAAGAAATGGTGAAGTGTATGATTGTTCATGGGTTCAAAAACTTTTTATTTATTAACAGCCATGGCGGCAACCAAGGCATTGGTCAGGTCATTTTAGAGGCTCTTGGGAACCAACACCACGGTTGTCATTTTAGTTTGGTAACGTGGTGGAAATTAGCCACACAAGAATTAAAGGATGTCAATAAATCTGGTCCGGGAGGAACAGGGCATGCAGGTGAATTTGAAACGAGTTTAATGCTTCATATTTCACCAGATTTGGTTCGTTTGGATAAAATAACACCCGTCTCTGAACAAAAATTTGATCCGCTGGTGGGGGATATGATTAACCCCCCTTCGTTTTCCTACTTTCAAACAATAAAGAATATTTCAGCCAATGGAGTGGTTGGAAACCCAAGTTTCTCATCCAAAGAAAAAGGTAAAAAGATATCACAAATCATCACCTCAAAACTAGTAGACATAATAACCAACCTCAGCTGAATTGACAAATTTTGATTTGCTTATTGATGGTTCAATAGTATTACTCTATTTCTGTTTCATCTTAATTATTGGAATTTGGTTGCGAAAATACATTTCTAATGTTGATCATTTTTTAGTGGCCAATAGAGGCGTTGATGTGTATTTAGGAATCGCAAGTTTAGCTGCCACAGAGTTTGGCATTGCAACCTGTATGGCAAATGCGGAACTAGGATATAAATATGGCTTAAAAGGAATCATACCTGGCATTGCTTTGGGTGGTTCTATGTTGGTGGTTGGGATAACTGGATTCTGCATCAAGCCTTTACGAAACATGTCCGTGATCACCATTCCTGAACTTTTTGAAAAGAAATTTGGTAAAAAAATAAGATGGGCAAGTGGATTAGTGATCATCATAGGTGGACTACTCAACATGGGTCTGTTTCTTCGGCAAGCAGGAAGTTTTTTGAGCATAACTTTAGGAATTGACGTAGCATACTTAGAGTTGTTAATGACCGTAATTTTAATTTTTGTTGGATTTTACACGGTCATAGGAGGAATGGTTTCTGTACTCGTAACCGATTATATTCAATTTGTTTTGATGTGTTTTGGATTTGTTTCCATAACCGGAATTATTATATATAAGTTTGGATGGTATCCTGTGCTAGACCAAAGCAGCCATTTTTTGGGAGAAGAAAGCCACAGCCTAGCCCTGAGTAAAGATTATGGATGGGATAGACTACTGCTAGATATATTTGTTGCCTTTAGTTCTGTTTTAACTTGGCAAACAATGATTTCTAGAGTGCTGTCTGCCAAAGATAGTAATACCGCAAAAAAAATATATACGTTCACTTCTCCCTACATGCTTATGCGATTTGTGATTCCAGTTTTTTTGGGTATTAGTGCTCTCTATTACTTTGGGCCAAACACTTTTGGGAGTGGCAATGAAATTTTAGCCATGCCCAACATGATTGCTCAATTGCTTCCAGTGGGATTGATTGGAATTGTTATTGCCGCTATGTTAGCAGCAGATATGTCTACAAACTCGTCTTACTTAATCGCATGGTCTTCAGTAATATATAATGATATTCTTGAGCCTATACACAAAAACAGATGGTCTTCCAAAAAGGGTTTGTTTTACAATAGATTTCTTATTTGCTGCATCGGACTATTCTTATTACTGTATGGCTTGTGGTATCCTTTGAGTAGCGACTTATGGGTATATATGCAAGTTACAGGTACCATTTATTTATCAAGTATGAGTGTTTTATTAATTGGTTGCTGTTACTTTAAAAATGCAAGTCCTTTGGGAGCAGGAATGTCCATTTTTATGGGTGCCGTAATCCCTGTTTTATATTTAATTCTGCAAGATTTTTCATTTACATCTTCGTTTGTGAAAAACATTGGACCCTATAAATTTGGAATTTTAAGTTTCTTTTTCAGTTGCCTTGGCATGTTTTTAGGATCGTTAATCACCAAAATAAAATCAAAATGAAACATACTTTTTGGACTATTTTTTTTGCCATTTGCTATTTCTGGTACATTTTTATTACGATCATGGTTGCTATTAGAGGGTTTAAAAACATAAAAAACCTCTTAAAGAATATTGATTAAAGGATCCGGTGTTTCAATTCTTAACACCATGCTCTTGCCTCTATAAGCTTTCTTTTTCAAGTCTTTTGAATTAAAGAAAAAACATTTTTATTACATTTGGATGAAACCTCTTAGTCAAAAAATTGACCAATAAAATTGCGAACATGGGAATGCCATTAACGTAACTTTTTAGTTATATAATTTTTAAATATTTATTATGAAAATGCTTCGATTCTCTATTATAATCATATTGATGTTTTGGAATTTTTTGGTAGCACAAGAAAAAGAGCAAGAAAATAAAAGTCCTTTAGAAACAGCCCTTAACGGTTTTACCTTTAGAAGCCTAGGTCCGGCCTTTATGTCGGGGCGTATTGCCGATATTGCTATTGACCCCCATAACGAAAACGTATGGT
>JBMYZB010000095.1:0-6666 GCA_049609945.1 Flavobacteriaceae bacterium | reverse complement strand
ATAGCCTTTTTTTAGACTCAAAGAATTCTACATAAACAACTTGCCAGGGTCTGTATTTGATGGTATATCCTTTTTTGCTGAGTTTGTTATGCGAATAAAACCGTTTAATAAGGTTTGAAGCGAAGCCAATGTAAGTTTTTTGATTCCTTTGGCTTTTTACTATGTACACAACAAATTGGTTCATAGTGCAAAAAACCCTTCAACACACTTTTTTTGTGAGAAGAAGGGTTGTTTTGTAGCGAGAGGGAGACTTGAACTCCCGACCTCCGGGTTATGAATCCGACGCTCTAACCGGCTGAGCTACCTCGCCATAGGGATGCAAATATAAAAACATAATGTGGCTCATTTAAAATATTTTTAAAATAATGTTTTGCCTAAACATTTTTCAATATATTGGGCTCCAGAAAGCGTTTGACCATGAGCACGAAAAAACAATATACCATCGAATATGATTTCCATGCTTCGCCACAGCTATTATTTCAATATCTTTCTACACCTTCAGGACTATCAGAATGGTTTGCTGATGATGTTAATTCTAGAGGAGAAAATTTTACCTTTTTGTGGGATGACTCAGAAGAAGAAGCTCTTTTACTATCCTTAAAAGCAGATAAGAGTATTCGTTTTCAATGGAAAGAGGATGAAGAAAACTACTTTCAATTTGAAATTGTGGTTGATGAAATAACCAAAGATGTTTCTTTAATTGTAACTGATTTTGCAGATGAAGAGGAGATGGAAGAATCTCAAATGCTGTGGAACAATCTTATTGCCGATTTAAAACAAGTGTTAGGTTCTACTTGATATGCCCTTCGGATTTAACTGCAACGGAAGCTGTGTAACTTCCCTTTCTGAGTGTGACCAAAGTACTTTAGAAGCTTCTTTAAAGTCTATTAGGGTGACAGAAACTATTCGTTTTGAACTAGGTTCTTTTTTGTTTTGGGAACAACATTATTTCAGAATGATGGCTGCTTTAAGACGCATGCGTTTTCCTATACCAATTTCTTATACGCCGGAACAACTTTTAACTGAGGCTGAAAAATTATTAAATTTTTCTGAGGTGGCTTCCAAAGAGAAAGCATTTTTATTTTATTTTCATTTTGTTCTACTGGACAATCAATCCACAAGTTTTATTATCCGATTTGAAGAAGTTAACCCCTTCAACACCAATAAAACATTTTTCCGATATGAAGTGGAATTGTATCGAGAAGCTTTTTTGATCTCAGGCCTCTTAGCCAACCAAAGTATTTTGAATGCACCAATCCGAAAAATGGCAACTACGTTTGCTCAAGAAAATGCCTTTGATGATCTTTTGTTACTCAATGAACAAAAGCAGTTAGTAGAAACATTAAAGGGAAGTTTATTTTGGCTTGAAGACCAACAAATTTGTACACCTACACTAGAAAGTGGTGCTCAAAACCTTGTCTTTCGTAAAGTCTTTATTGATTTCTTGGAGCAGCAATCCAATATTGCGATTGCCCAAAAAAACAGCAGTCCGTTTGCACTTCAAGCGGCAAAAGAAGTTTTTGTAATTAGTCTCGAAAGAGGATTTGATAGCATTACACAGTATCGAAAAACCGTTTATAAACAAGAAAGATCAAAAGACCTCTTTAGTCATTTTTTGGCCTCGTCGTTTATTAGTTCGAGTTAGGATTGTTTGGGGCATTAGCCCAAATAACATATTTGCCGCCTAAGGCTATCATCTGTTCTCTCCAGAGGTTTTCTTCGCGAAATTGAAACAATTTGGATTCATAATTATTCGTTTTTAAATGCCACGCTTCTGAATTAATTTCATTTTGGAGTTGATTTTCATCCCAACCAGAATACCCTAGAAAAAATCGAATTTCTTTCACCAATGTCTCATTTTGATTCAGCAACTCAATTATCGTATCAAAGTCGCCACTCCAAAAATAAGTATTGTCTATGGGTATACTTTTAGGAATTTGAGCACCAAGTGTATGCATGAAAAAGAGGTTTTCAGGCTCAACAGGGCCACCAAAATAAAGTGGTATTGTTGGTTTCAGCCCCTCCACCAAATCATTCAAATTATAATCCAATTTTTTATTAATAATAAAACCAAAGGTGCTCTTCATTTTGCACTTAACCAAGAAAATTATGGATCGATGAAAATGTATATCTCCAATAATGCTGGGTAGGGCAATAAGTATGTTTCCGGGGTTCATATTTTGAATGAAGAGTTAATAAATACAAAAAAAGCTCCTAAATAAGGAGCTTTAAATATTATTGTTAGATGTAATTTAGTTTACAGAACCAGATAATTCAGCTCCTGCCTTAAACTTCACCACGTTTTTGGCAGCAATCTTAATTGTTGCTCCAGTTTGTGGGTTTCTTCCTTCTCTTGCAGATCTTTTAGATACAGACCAAGACCCAAATCCAACAAGGGAAACACGCCCTCCTTTTTTGAGGGTAGATTGCACACCTCCTAAAAATGATTCTAATGCTTTTTTTGCCGCAGCTTTAGAGATGCCTGCGTCAGCAGCCATTGCGTCAATGATTTCTGTTTTGTTCATAATATATTGATTTAAAATTTTTAATACAAACAAAATTATAGGCTTTCGGCAAAGTCCAAAGAAAAAGCGTTGCAAATACACGTTTTTGTTGATAAATCACCTCAATTGTTGATAATCACAACTAAAAAACTAGTAAATACGCGTATTCTTATCAAAAGTATAGCCATTAAGTAAGGCACTAGCGGTCATTTTTCGCTTGTTGGGCAATTGCACTTCTTCACAGATCAGGTAACCTTCTGGGGTGGTGATCAGCATTTCTCGATCTCTAATGAACAGTTGATGAGGTGGTAAATGGTGTTTCTCTATTTTAATTTTAGCACTAAAGATTTTCAGTATTTCTTCACTCCCTTTTGGATCAATAAAAACTGTCCATGCTCCTGGATAGGGACTCATGGCTCTAATATGTTGCGCTATGGAAGGCAAGGGTTCTTTCCAATCAATACGCATGTTTGCTTTGTCCAATTTAGGAGCCATCTTTTCGTTTCCTTGCAACTGTTGAACCTGAGGTTGCAGTTCTCCGGCATCCAATTGTACAATTGTATTATACAGCAAAGGCCCGCCTAAAGCAGCTAACCGATCGTGCAGACTACCTGCGGTCTCCTCGGGATACAGTTCAATTTTTTCTTGAAGCAACATTGCTCCAGTATCAATTTGTTCATCAATCAAAAAGGTGGTTAGGCCACTGTGGCGTTCCCCATTTTTGATCACCCAATTGATGGGTGCAGCACCTCTGTAGTTGGGCAGAAGAGATGCGTGAAGGTTAATGGTGCCTAAACGGGACAAAGACCAAATATTTTTAGGTAGCATTCGGAAGGCTACCACCACCTGACAATCAGGGTTACGTTCTTCAATCGCCTCCTGAAACGATGGTGCTTTTAAGTTAGTGGGTTGCAACAGCGGCAATTGTTTTGTTAAGGCATATTTTTTTACGGCACTTATCTTTATTTTTTTTCCTCTTCCTGAGGGTTTGTCGGGAGCTGTTACAACGGCTACTATTATACACTTTTGCTGATATAAATAGTCCAATTGATGAACTGCAAATTCTGGAGTGCCATAAAAAACAATCTTCAAATCTTTCATTGATTTAAGCTGAGTTGTTGGTTTGATGTTAATTTAATCTTCTCTTGCGCAATTAATTTTTCAATAAGGATAGTTAATGCCTCTGGAAAAATAAAGAGTTTTTCTTTAAGGGTTGCTATGGAAAATGAACCCTCTTTTAAAAGCTGTAACAGTTTTTGTTCCATCTCGGGTGAAATACGGTCTAACGGAGCACAACTTTGTGCAGAACACACCTTACAAGGTGTTTTTTGTTTTTCGCCAAAGTAGGCTAGTAATTGATTACTTAAACAGAATTGAGATGTTTTTAAAAAGGAAATCATTTTTTCCAAGCGTTCCTTTTTAAGCTTTTTTTTGACCTTAAGTTGTTGCAATAATGGATGTAGCGTTTGATCCTCTTCACGTGGTACTAAAAATTCTAGTTCAATTGTTATTTCGTTGTTTTGAAAGTGGAGTATATCCATTTTACTCAATTGGTTAAACATTACATTGAGTGTGGGCAAATCATAAGAGGTAGCCTTTGTGAATACCTTTGGATCAATTGTGATTTGTTGTTCAGGGAAGTGTGGAAATTTTCGTAATAAAATTTCTAACAATGGGGTAAATGGACTTTCTGCTTCGAAAAAAGAAAGTAAGCTTGATGGACTGTGGTGTGTTTTTACTCTCCATTTTTTGACTGTGGATTGATATAAACGGAGAATCCCTGATTGTTCAAAACCGGAAAGGCATTGTAGCGTTTTTTTTGGTGAGAGGTCATAGGTTGAACAAAATGCTTCCATTGAAAGTGCAAACCTTTCTTGGGGCAAACTCCCTTTACTGATATACAGAAAGTTACACAAACTTTTAAATGTTTTCTTATATGTTTCAACCTCAGGATAATTTGTTTCGGCCTGTGCTTTTAATATTTGAAAATCACTTTTATGTAACAGCAAAAAGGCTTTGGCGGGTTTTCCATCGCGTCCCGCTCTTCCTGTTTCTTGATAATACCGTTCCAAACTGTCTGGTGGTGAAAAATGGATAACGAAGCGCACATCAGCTTTGTCTATGCCCATACCAAAGGCACTTGTGGCCACCATAACACGACTTTTATTTTCTTGCCATGCATACAGTTTTTTCTTTTTTTCTTCAGAAGTCATTTTACCGTGAAAAGCACTAGCATTAACACCCTTCTCTTGGAGCCATAAACTGAGTTGGGTGGTTTGCAACCGTGTTTCACAATAGATGATGGTGGTTCCTTTTAAAAATGTTATTAGTTGATGGAGAACACCCCATTTATCTTCGGTTTTAATGATTTGATATGCTATGTTTTTACGTATATAAGAACCGTTCACTTTTATGGGAGATTGCAAACCAAGGTTTTCTTCAATATCCTGTTTTACTTTGGGTGTGGCAGAAGCAGTTAGGGCTAACATTACGGCTTCTGGAAAGTATTTTTTAAGCTGTTCAATAGAACGGTAGGCAGGCCTAAAATCCATACCCCATTCTGAAATACAATGTGCTTCATCTACTGCAATACAACTCACGTCTAACGATTGTAATTGGGCTAAAAAGGTTTCATTTTTAATGCGTTCTGGAGCGAGATAGATCAATTTATAGCCCCCAAATTTCGCGTTTTCAATAAGCCGAAAAACATCACTTTTTGAAGTAGCATCAGAAAAATGAAGGGCTTTAATTCCTTTTTTTGTGAGTTGTTGCACCTGATCTTGCATTAAAGCAATGAGAGGAGAAACCACCAAAGTAACACCCGTTTGCATAAGTGCAGGAAGTTGATAGCACAATGATTTTCCGGCACCGGTGGGTAAAACAGCCAAACAGTCTTTTTTGGACAAGACCGCGTCCATGATACTTTCTTGGTAGGATCGAAAATGATCATAGCCCCAATATTTTTTCAAATAGTGTTGTTTATCCATGATCAAGAACATTTAAGATAAATTGTAGCCGTATTTCAGGGGTGCTTTTGGGCACTATATCAATCGGGCATTGAAGAGCTTCATAAACCTTTTTAATAGCTAGATAATACCTCTTTGCTTCTTCAAATGGTTCCAATCTTTCATTATCTGTATGATAAATTTCCAACCAGGGTTCTAGTAGGAAGATATGATCATAGGCATATGAAGCGGCTTGTTTTTCCCAAAGGGATATATTTTTTCCTTCGGCCTGCAAATAGGCATATGTGTCTGGAATACCACGGTCAAAAAAAACATAGGGTTTTTTTGCGTTTAGGGGTAATGCATGAGCTTTTTGCCATTGCTTTATTCTCCCTTCAAGTAAAATTTTACTAAACCCTTCTGGATCGCTTTTAAAGTAATTTTTATAGCCGGCTTCAAATCCTTGAAGAATTACAGTTCGGCTAAATTCTTCAACGGTTTGAAAACCCCTATTTTGAAGTAATGAAATCAACATTGTTTTACCGCTGCCCGGTCCGCCACTAATCACAACTTTACAATTACTCATCAAAATAGTCTGTTATATTGCCTTATCTTTGAGACAAAAATAAGGGCATTGAAAAAAATTGAAGAACAACCAGAAGATTTTTATACAAGATTTGAAGAAAAATTGACAGAATCGCAAGTATGGCCTGGGCCTTATTTGTTTAAATTTATCTTAAAATCAGATTCAAATCATTTTTCTACCCTGCAATCCTTTTTTAATGGAAAAAAGACAAAATGGAAAAAGAAGTCTTCTGCAAAAAAAACATTTGTAAGTATTTCAATTTATGCAGATATGGATTCTCCTCAAGAGGTTATCACACTCTACAAAAAGGTGAGCCAATTGGAAGGGATTATCTCACTATAAAGTTTTTTTGGCAACTGTCATATATGTCCAAGCTTTTTTTTATTTTGCAAGCTCAATACTACACTTGTTTGAACCAATTCAAATTTTATGGACTCCTTGCAATATAATACTCAACGCAAGCAATTAATCATCCCTGAATATGGAAGACATATTCATATTATGATAGAACAACTATTAGAAATAAATGACCGCGAGAAACGCAATAAAAAGGCCAAAGCCGTTATTGGTGTGATGGGCAACTTAAATCCTCATTTACGAGATGTGCCTGATTTTCAGCATAAATTATGGG
>JBMYZB010000094.1:0-6800 GCA_049609945.1 Flavobacteriaceae bacterium | reverse complement strand
CCCTAAACTTTGGAGAATTAAATAATTTTATTGAAGAAGAGCAAGAAAGAGGGTCCAACTTAATTAACAACCATTTGCTTGTTCGTCACAAGCGTTGGAGTTTGCCCGTATCTGCCTTTGTTTTAACCCTCATAGCAGTGGCTGTTGCCTCCTTTAAAAGACGTGGTGGAATGGGGGTAAATTTAGCTTTTGGGATTATGTTGGGCTTTATATACATTTTCTTTGATAAAATCTTTGGCGTGATGGTAAATAAATCAACCTTTCCTCCCTTTTTAGCCGCTTGGCTTCCACTTTTTATTTTTGGAATATTAGCCTTCTTTTTACTGCGTTATGCAAAGCGATAGAACAAAAAGCCTCTTTTATTTTCATTTTCTAGTGATCCTCTTTGGTTTCACCTCAATATTGGGTGTTCTCATACAATTGGAGGCTCTAGCATTGGTTATTTGGCGGATGGGATTGGCCGTGCTTGGTTTGGGAGTTTATAAGTTGCTCTTTAAACTAAACTCTTTTAAACTTCCTCCTCAATTGACTTTAAATGTTATTTTTTCAGGCGTGTTGATTGGCGTCCATTGGATTGCTTTTTTTTATGCCATTAAAATTGCAGGCGTTTCCTTAACCCTTTCTATGTTGGCAACTGGCGCTTTTTTTGTGGCCCTAATTGAACCCCTTTTTTTTAAACAAAAATGGCTTTTTTATGAATTACTTTTTGGTGCCCTTGCTGCGGGTGGTATTTTAATTATTTTTTGGGCTGAAATTGCTTCGGCTAAAGGAATTGTGGTTGCATTAGCTGCAGCTGCTTTGAGCGCGTTATTTAGTGTAATGAATAGTAAAATGGTTCATAAAGTGCCAACCATAACACTCACTTTTTATGAATTACTCGTTGGTTTTTTGGCCCTGCTTGTTTATTTGCTCTTATTTCATTTCCAAGAGATTGGAAAGGCAATTCCCTCTTTAACCGATCTTGGGTGGCTCCTCATTCTCGGTTTGATCTGCACTTCTTATGCCATGAATGCCACATTTGTGGTGATGCGCAAACTTTCTCCCTTCACCATAATGATGATCATAAACCTTGAGCCTGTTTATGGTATTTTATTAGACCTTGTTATTTTTGGTAAGAAAGCCTTTTTAAGCAGCTATTTTTACCTAGGGTTTTTGGTTGTTATGCTCGCCATTATTTCTAATGGAATTTTTAAATTGAGAAAACAAACCTCTTAAAACTATTCCATTTTTAAAGAATTTTTACTTTTGTTACTACCATTTATGAATTTATGGAATATCTTGATTTTGAATTACCCATTAAAGAACTACACCAACAATTAGACAAGTGCAAAGTTATTGGCGATGAAAGTGAAGTAGATGTTACTGAAACGTGTAAGCAAATAACTGAAAAACTTGAAGCCACAAAAAAGGAAATTTATTCTAAGCTTACATCTTGGCAACGTGTGCAACTCTCTAGACATCCCTCTAGGCCATATACTTTTGACTATTTTTGCGCCTTGGCGGGAAATACCTTTTTAGAATTACATGGAGATCGTAATGTACGAGATGATAAAGCCATGATTGGCGGCTTGGGTAAAATTGATGGACAATCTTTTATGTTAATTGGCACTCAAAAGGGTTATAACACCAAAACAAGACAATTTAGGAATTTCGGTATGGCTAATCCCGAAGGCTATAGAAAAGCACTCCGCTTAATGAAGTCAGCTGAGAAATTTAATCTTCCCATCATCACTTTTATTGATACTCCCGGTGCTTTTCCGGGTTTGGAAGCCGAAGAACGAGGGCAGGGAGAAGCCATTGCCCGCAATATTTATGAAATGATGTCTATTAAAGTGCCCATTATTTCCCTAGTTATTGGCGAAGGAGCTTCTGGTGGCGCTCTAGGAATCGGTGTAGGAGATAAGGTTTTTATGTTAGAAAACACTTGGTATTCGGTCATATCACCCGAATCTTGTTCTTCCATTTTATGGCGCAGTTGGGAACACAAAGAAACAGCTGCAGAAGCATTGAAACTCACACCAAAAGATATGTTTGAGCTTAAATTGATCGATAAGATAATCAAAGAACCGCTTGGAGGTGCTCACTTTGATCGCCAACAAACTTTTGAGTCTGTAAAAAAAGAAATTAACAATTCATTTAAAGAATTAAAGAAGATCCCTTCCGCTCAACTCATTCATGCTCGTCGTGAAAAATTCATTTCTATGGGGACTTTCGAGGAATAATTTTTTTCTTATCAACAATTATTTTTATTTATAAACAGTCTTATTTAATTAAAATGGAAATAATCTTTCCTTTTTTTGAGGCAAAGCACTGAAGAAACTCTTTACCTTTGGTTCATGGAAAAACCATCGCAGCACGTTGAAAGAAGTTCTGCCTCAAATCCGGTTATTAGTTTACAGCAAGGAAAAATTCCACCTCAAGCAGTTGACTTAGAAGAAGCTGTTTTGGGTGCCATGTTAATTGACAAAAAGGGTGTTGATGAAGTGATTGATATTTTGCAACCCGATGCCTTTTATAAAACAGCTCACCAATACATTTTTGAATGTATTTATCACCTTTTTGAAAGCTCAGAACCTATCGATTTATTGACCGTGTCTGCTGCCCTGAGAAAGAACGGAAAATTAGAAGCGGCCGGAGGACAATTCTATTTGGTACAACTTTCTCAAAAAGTAGCTTCTTCTGCTCATATAGAATTTCATGCCCGGATAATTCTCCAAAAATTTATTCAACGCAGTTTAATTAAAATTTCAAATGAAATTATTGAAACAGCTTACAAAGAATCTACAGATGTTTTTGATTTGTTGGATGAAGCTGAATCAAAAATTTATGATGTCACTCAGGGCAACATAAAGAAATCTTCTGAGTCTGCACAAAACCTTGTTATTCAAGCTAAAAAACGTATTGAAGAAATTTCAAAACGGGACGGCTTGAGTGGGGTGAGTTCTGGTTTCGAAAAGTTAGATAAGGTCACCTCTGGTTGGCAACCTAGTGATTTGATCATCATTGCCGCCAGACCAGGGATGGGTAAAACCGCTCTTACTCTATCTATGGCTAGAAATATGGCCGTGGCGCAACAAATTCCGGTTGCCTTTTTTTCTTTGGAGATGTCTTCAGTACAACTTATCACTAGATTGATATCCTCTGAGACCGGTTTGTCATCTGAAAAATTACGAACAGGTAAATTGGCCAGTCATGAATGGCAACAACTTAATGTTAAGGTCTCTGATTTAGAAAAAGCACCTTTATTTATAGATGATACTCCCTCCTTATCCATTTTCGATTTGCGTGCAAAAGCCAGACGTTTAGCATCTCAGCATGAGATAAAATTAATTATTGTAGATTATTTGCAACTCATGACCACAGGAATTAACAACAAATCAGGTAACCGAGAGCAAGAAATTTCCACCATTTCTCGAAACCTCAAAGCCCTCGCTAAAGAATTAGACCTTCCCGTTATTGCCCTTTCGCAATTGTCTCGTGCTGTAGAAACACGCGGCGGAACTAAACGACCTGTTCTTTCGGATTTAAGAGAATCGGGTGCTATAGAGCAAGACGCCGATATAGTTTCCTTTATTTACAGGCCAGAATACTATGGCATTGATGAATGGGATGATGAATCTAGAAGTCCTTCTGATGGACAAGCTGAATTTATTATTGCTAAACACAGAAACGGGAGTTTGGAAAATGTTCGGTTGAAATTTTTAGCCCACCTTGGAAAATTTGAAAACCTCGATCAATTTGATGCTCCGGTTGAGTTTCAATCAAAAATGAATCCTTTACAAAACACTATTTCCAGCAGTAGCCTTCCAAGTCCAGATGATGCTTTTGGTTTAGTTCAAGATGATGACGACAACAATGTTCCTTTCTAGTCCATTGTTGATGTGCTCCAAATTACAGAAGCTTCTTTTTCTTTAAATACGCTTCCAGTTCTTGTGGACTTTTAAAATGGTGGGCGTGAATGCCCATTTTTTGTGCGGCTTCAACGTTTCTTAAATTGTCATCTATGAAAAGTGATTCTTCAGCTTTGATTTGAAATCGCTCTAGAGTCAATTTGTAAATTTCAGCAAAAGGCTTTCTTGTTTTTTCGTCTCCAGAAACAATGATTCCTTCAAACCAATGTAAAAACTCAAATCGGTCTAAGGCCACCGGGAAAGTTTCACCACTCCAATTGGTGAGTGCGTAAACCTTATAGTGGGGATCATCAACGAATGTTTTTAAAAGTCGTACCGTTTCTTCTATGGGCCCACCAAGCATTTTCTCCCACCTGCCATAATACATTCGTATCCAATGTTCGTATTCCGGAAATAAAGCCACGCGATCCTCTGTGGCTTGGGCTAGTGGGTAGCCGGCATCTTGATTTTCATTCCAATCAAAGGTGCAGATTTCATCAAAAAACCACTGCATTTTTTTTCGATCGCCATCAAAGACGTCTAAGAACACATATTCAGGGTTCCAGTCGATGAGCACCCCACCGAGGTCAAAAATGATATTTTTTATGGTTTTCATTCGGTTTCTTTGTTTTGCCCCATTAGCATTAAATAGGCTTTAAGAAATGGATCTAGATGGCCGTTCATCACACTGTCAACGTCGGCAGTTTCTTGTTGACTCCGAACATCTTTCACCAGTTTGTAAGGATGCATTACATAATTTCTTATTTGTGATCCCCATTCAATTTTCTTTTTAGCCGCTTCAATTTCATCTCTTGCCGACAACTTTTTCTGCAATTCGATTTCATAGAGCTGTGATTTTAATAATTGTAAAGCTTTATTCTTGTTCTCTAATTGAGAACGGGTTTCTGAATTTTCAATAAGAATGCCCGTGGGATGGTGCCGTAAACGCACGGCGGTTTCTACTTTGTTTACATTTTGTCCCCCCGCACCGCTGGCTCGCATGGTTTCAAAAGTATAGTCTGCCGGATTGAGAACAATTTCAATACTGTCATCAACCAGAGGATATACATATACGGAAGCAAAAGAAGTATGGCGTTTGGCATTGCTGTCAAAAGGGGAGATACGCACCAATCGATGCACACCGTTTTCTCCTTTAAGCCACCCAAAGGCATACGTGCCTTCAATTTCTAAAGTAACCGTTTTAATTCCAGCTACATCTCCAGCTTGGTGATTGAGTTCACGTACTTTGTAGTCTTTTTTGTCTGTCCACATCAAATACATTCGCATGAGCATGGCCGCCCAATCGCAGCTTTCTGTACCTCCGGCTCCCGCTGTGATTTGCAAAACGGCACTCAAATTATCTCCCTCTTCGGACAACATATTTTTAAATTCAAGTGCCTCTAAATCTTCAAGAAGGGAGGTGTAATGAGCTTCTACTTCGGCAGTTTTAATTTCGCCGGCCTTTTCAAATTCCATGAGCACTTCTAAGTCGTCCAGCTGCTGCTCTAGGGCTTCATAGTCTTCAACCCATTTCTTTTCTTCACGAAAGATTTTCATAAAAGTCTCAGCTTTGCTAGGATTTTCCCAAAAATCTGGTGCTGAAATTTGTTCCTCTTTATTTTGGAGGTTTATTTTTTTAGCCTCCACGTCAAAGATACCTCCTTAGCGCACCAAGGCGCTCAAAAAGATTCTTAAATTGTTCAATGGTAACCATTTTTTTGTTAAAAATACAATTCTCTCGCAAACTGAAACCAGCTTTTTAAAGACTTTAAAAAAATTTTGCTCCTTTCTGCGCAATCTTTACCTTTAGCTTTGAATTTAAAAGGATTGTTTGTGGAGGTAAACCTTATTAGTGACACGATCACAAAGCCGAGTGCATCCATGATGGAAGCAATGCAGAAAGCAACTGTGGGTGATGATGTTTTTAAAGATGACCCAACAGTTAACTTATTAGAAGAGACCATGGCTGATCGTTTTGGGATGGAAGCTGCTTTGTTTTTTCCCTCTGGCACCATGGCTAACCAAACCGCCATCAAGATTCATACTCAGCCTGGAGAACAACTTATTTGTGATCACTACTCGCATGTATTTAACTATGAAGGAGGGGGTGTTAGCTTTAATTCGGGTGTTTCTTGTAAGTTAATTACGGGCGATCAAGGTAGGATTACCGCTAGTCAGATTGAGCCAGCTATTCACTCTCCTGAATTTTATCACAGTCCACCAACAAGACTTGTTTGTCTAGAGAACACTACAAACAAAGGCGGAGGTGCTTATTATGATTTTGAAGAAATCAAAAAAATCAAAACCCTTTGTGATCAGCACGAACTAAGTTTGCATTTAGACGGTGCTCGACTGTGGAATGCCCTTGTGGAAACAAAAGAAACTCCACAAGATTATGGCCGCTATTTCGATACCATTTCAGTTTGCTTCAGCAAAGGTTTGGGATGTCCTGTGGGTTCTGTTTTAGTGGGTTCTAAAGCACTAATGCAAATGGCACTTCGCATTCGAAAAGTATTTGGAGGTGGCATGCGTCAGTCGGGTTATTTGGCTGCGGCAGCCCTCTATGCCCTTGAACATCATATGGATGATCTGAAACAAGACCACCGCAAAGCCAAAGCTTTAGAAAATGCCCTTCAAAATTCTTCCTTCGTTTCTAAGGTGGTGCCAGTGCATACCAACATAGTTATTTTTAGCCTTAAGGACCATTGGAATACAGCCGATTTTGTGACTCAAATGGAAGCCAAAAATATTAAACTGCTTGCGCTTGGTCAAGGAAAAATAAGATTGGTCACTCATCGTGATTATACCGATGAACAACATCAATATTTATTATCCATTTTGAAACAATTTTAATCTCCATGAAATTTCTGAAAAACAAGCCCCTCTTATTCTTACCCCTTTTGTTTAGCT
>JBMYZB010000093.1:0-7003 GCA_049609945.1 Flavobacteriaceae bacterium | reverse complement strand
AGGGGGTCCAGGCAATAAAACCGCCCTGAAGATCATATATTTTTTGAAAGCCAAGGGAGTCTAACAACTTAGCGGCTCGCCCACTTCGGTTTCCGGAACGGCAATAAATTAAGAGGGGTCTTTCTTTATCAAAGGTTTTAAACTGACCGGCAAAATCGGCATCAAAATAATTGAGGTTTTGAGCGCCTTCAATATGACCTTGGGTAAATTCTTCGGGGGTGCGCACGTCTACTAACGGATGCCCCTCAGCTATATGGGTTTTAAATTGCTCTTGATCCAACACAGTGATGGTTTGTTGTTGAAATAAACCCATTAGTAAAAGATAAAATACCGTGCGCAAAATGAAATGTATTTAAAAGGCAAGATACAAAAAGAGCTGTAAACTACCCCACCAAAAAAGTGGCAGGGCTTCTACCCAAAAAGCTGCGAAATAAAAGCTACGATTGGGGTGACTTTGCCAGAGTAAAAACAGGAGAATTCCCTGGGTTAATACTATGCTACCCAAAAACGGCCCAGATAGGTGCGGCGTAAAAGGCAACAGGCAAACTGCCATCCCTAGCAGTATATAGCCCCTTTTTTTTGTGGCTTTCACCCCCCATTTTTGGGGCCATGTTTGGAGGCTCTGCGGGTCTTGATGCATGTCGCGTAATTCAAAAGGGAGGGTGGCCACCACCACAAATAATCCTATTTGGAGAGACCATAAAATTAGTGCCCAAGAAGCAATAGATGAGCCTTCTAGATAAGGAAGTCCCACCGCCATGAACACCCAACAACAAGCCACCCAATACAATTTTAAACCGCTTTGGGTCCGGAGGTGGGTTTGCTGAAAAGGAAAAGTGTTTCCATAAAACAAGACCAACAGCCCAGTAAAAAAACTCAATCCCTGCTGTGGAAATGACAAGCTGCAAAAACTTAGCCCGGCAGCCACCAAAGCACTGCCATTTAGAGCTAGTAAAAGACGCCAAAACAATGCCCCCTGGCGATGCTTGGGCAGCAAACCATATTTGATACTGTTATAGCCCAAAAGGCTAACTGAAAAAATAAATATTAACAATGAATAAGGGAGCGTTAATTCAAAAAAATGGGCACTTAGCAAGGCTAAACACAACACGGCTAAAGCCACATGAATACTGCATTTTACATAGCTTTTAAGAAAAAAAATAAAAAGGCTTTTCGGTTGCATTATAGACCTCGGTTAAGGGTGTGAAGATACAATTCTTAAAAAATAATTGATCTGCTACTCAAAGAGGGGTTTTTAAATTTTAAGGCTTGAATTACTTTTGGATAAAAAGTAAAAAAAGGTATGTATACAGAAGCTTTCGAAAACCGCCATATTGGCCCTAATGAAAAAGATGAAAAAAAAATGTTGGCCTCTTTAGGGATTGATTCCATTGCGGATCTTTTGGATCAAACTTTGCCTGCCTCCATTCGGTTGCCGCACCCCCTCAATCTTCCCAAAGGGATTAGCGAGTATGCCTTTGCTCAAGAAATGCAGACCCTAAGTGAAAAAAATGAGTTGTTTGACACCTACATCGGTTTGGGCTACCACCCCACCATTACACCGGCTGTAATCCAGCGAAATATTTTTGAAAACCCCGGTTGGTACACCGCCTATACACCCTATCAAGCCGAAATTGCCCAAGGGCGTCTCGAGGCTTTATTTAATTTCCAAAGCATGGTGAGCGATCTCACCGGCATGCCTTTGGCCAATGCTTCTTTATTGGATGAAGCCACCGCCGCCGCAGAAGCCATGAGCCTGCTGTGGAACAGTCGCACAAGAGCACAAATAAAAGCCGGTGCGGATCGCTTTTTTGTGGATGAAAACGTTTTGCCCCAAACCTTGGCGGTGTTGCAAACCCGTGCTCAGCCGCTAGGTATTGCCATAGTTGTGGGCAATCCGCATCAACCCAATTATGATTCTTTCTATTTTGGTGCCTTTTTTCAATACCCGGGTAAGCGAGGTGCCCTCCCCCCTCTCCCCGATTTTATTGCCACCGCAAACCAGTATGATATTACCACTGTGGTAGCGGCTGATTTATTAAGTCTCACGCTACTGGAAGCTCCCGGGCAATATGGGGTAGACGTGGTGGTGGGTACCACCCAACGCTTTGGTATTCCACTTGGTTATGGGGGGCCACATGCGGCTTTTTTTGCCACTCAAACGCAATACAAAAGACAGGTGCCCGGGCGTATCATTGGTCAAACTAAAGACTTGGATGGCAATTTGGGCTTACGCATGGCTCTGCAAACCCGCGAGCAACATATCAAACGAGATCGGGCCACCTCCAACATTTGTACAGCCCAGGTGCTCTTGGCAGTAATGGCGGGTATGTACGCCGTTTATCACGGCCCAAAAGGCTTAAAAAATATCGCCAAACACATTCACCAAAAAGCCTATCGCTTGGCCCAACAATTACAAGCCCTAGGCTTTCCGCAAGAAAATGATTATTACTTTGACACGCTTTGTATAAAAGTGAAGGGACATGCCTTGCGTCCCATTGCCGAAAAACACAAAATTAACTTTTGTTACTTTGACGAGCATAGCGTGGGCATTGCCATCAACGAAACAACAAGTGAAGACCAACTCCAAAAAATAGTGGCCGTTTTTGAGATGTTTAGCGCTGAAACCCTTCCCCAACCCTTACCAATTTCTGATAACGGATCAGCCCTCCCTGCCACTCAAAAACGAAGCTCACCCTTTTTGACCCACAAGGTATTTCAATCCTATCATTCCGAAACAGCCTTGATGCGTTATATCAAATCGCTGGAACAAAAAGATTTGGCACTAAATTTTTCTATGATTCCTTTGGGATCTTGCACCATGAAACTCAATGCAGCAGCCACCTTACTGCCTTTGAGTCACCCAAAATGGAACCAATTACACCCCTTTGTGCCAGCCGAACAAGCGCAAGGCTATCAACAACTGCTTCAACACTTGAGTGAACAACTCAATGTAATTACCGGCTTTGCGGCCACTTCTTTACAACCCAATTCGGGGGCTCAAGGTGAATATGCCGGTTTAATGGTGATAAAGGCCTATCATGAAGCCCAACAACAAGGCCACCGCAACATTTGTTTGATTCCTGCTTCAGCTCATGGCACCAACCCTGCCTCAGCCGTGATGGCCGGTATGGAAGTGGTGGTGGTGCAAACGGATACCCACGGCAATATTGACTGGGATGATATACAAGAAAAAACTCATAAACACAAAAATGAGTTGGCCGCTCTAATGATTACCTATCCGTCTACCCATGGAGTGTTTGAATCAAAAATTCAGGATATTACAGCACTTATCCACCAGCATGGCGGACAGGTGTATATGGATGGAGCCAATATGAATGCCCAAGTGGGCCTTACCAGCCCGGCGCAAATTGGTGCCGATGTATGCCACCTCAACCTCCACAAAACTTTTGCCATTCCACATGGCGGTGGCGGACCGGGCGTAGGACCCATTTGTGTGGCCGAGCATTTGGCTCCCTTTTTACCGAGCCATCCTTTAGTGCCCACAGGAGGCAACCAAACCCAAAACACTATTGCCGCAGCACCCTATGGCTCGGCCTTGGTTTGTCTCATTTCCTATGGCTATATTCGGATGTTGGGTGGCAAGGGCTTACAACAGGCTACAGCCAAGGCCATTCTTAATGCAAATTATATTCAAAAACGATTAGAAGGGGCTTATGAAGTTCTCTATAAGGGAGAACAAGGCAAAGCAGCCCATGAGTTAATTATTGATTGCAGACCTTTTAAAGCACAGGGTATTGAAGTAGTGGATATTGCCAAACGTCTCATCGACTACGGATTTCACGCCCCTACCGTTTCGTTTCCCGTTGCCGGCACTATGATGATTGAACCCACAGAAAGCGAAAACTTAGAGGCGCTGGACCAGTTTTGTAATGCTATGATTTCTATTCGAATGGAAATGGCTTCCGAAAATGAAGCCGACCATCAGTTGTTGCGAAATGCGCCCCACACCCTAGAACAAATTACACAAGAAAATTGGCCGTTTCCCTATTCACGTCAAAAAGCAGCTTTTCCCCTTGATTTTGTTCGTCAGCATAAGTTTTGGCCTAGTGTGCGACGCATGGACGAAGCCTATGGGGATCGTAATTTGATTTGCAGTTGTACACCCATAGAAGAATATGTAAAACACTGATTTCCAAATTTTTCAATTTAATAGAATATTTTCGCTAACAAACAAATAAAACTTTTGAGTATCGTTGCCTTTGCGTTACAACTCCTAAAGCGGCGAGGTGTATGCCTACATTTGTCTCACCTATGCAGATCAAAATTACGGGAACCGGTAGTGCTCATCCTGCACAAGAAGAAAGCAATGAGGCTTTTTTAAAACATCAATTTTATGATCTCTCCGGTACACCTATAGCTTCTGAAAACAAAGAGATTATAGAAAAGTTTCAAGCCATCACCGGAATCGCCAAAAGACGCTATATCAGCCATGAAGAGTCTTCATCTGATATCGCTATAGAGGCTGGTCAAAAAGCAATTGAAGATGCACAAATAGATTCCGAAACCTTAGATTATATTATTGTTGCTCACAACGTGGGTGATATTGCCGCAGAGAGTCATCAAGTGAATACCTTACCTTGTGTGGCGGCTAAAGTCAAAGCCGGATTACAAATTGCCAACCCCAATTGTGTGGCCTATGATCTTATTTTTGGATGCCCAGGATGGATAGAAGGAATTATCCAAGCTCAAGCGTTTATTAAAGCCGGTATGGCCCAAAAATGTTTGGTGATTGGCACTGAAACCCTTTCTCGAGTATTGGATCCTAACGATCGTGATTCTATGATTTATGCCGATGGTGCCGGGGCTGCTGTGATTGAAAAAAGCGACTCTGCCGGAGGTGTTTTAGCCCATAAAACAGTGACCTACACCCACCAAGGGGAAAGTGAATTTATTTTTTATGGCACCTCCAACAAGGCTGGTGGAAAAACCAAATACATCAAAATGTTTGGCCGAAAGGTTTATGAATTCGCTTTAAGCCACGTGCCTCAAGCCATGGCACAAACCTTGGATGCAGCGCAAATTTCCATTGACCAAGTCAAAAAGATTTTTATCCATCAAGCCAACGAGAAAATGGATGAGGCTATAGTAAACCGATTTTATCGCATTTATAAAGAAAAAATGCCAGAAAATATTTTGCCAATGAATATTGAAGCCTATGGTAATAGCTCTGTGGCTACCGTGCCCACCCTCTTTGATTTGGTGCGCAAGACAAACTATAAGGGGCATCAGGTGACCCCCGGCGACATCGTTTTGTTTGCCTCTGTGGGTGCTGGTATGAATATTAATGCGGTGGTGTATCAAATATAATTCTCCCTTTTACTTCGTTTTATACCTTAGAAAAATGACTACCTTTGGCTGTAGATGAAAATTCTTTTATCCATTGGCCGCTATTTTATTATGCTTCAAAAGGTGTTTGGAAAATTCACCAAATGGGGCGTTTTAAAACAATTGATTTTAAAAGATATTGACAGCTTGATAATTAGTTCGTTAGGTATTGTTTCTTTTATTTCTTTTTTTGTGGGAGGGGTGGTTTCCATTCAAACGGCTTTGAATTTAGAAAACCCACTGCTGCCCAAAAACCTCATCGGTTTTGCCACACGCCAATCAGTTATTTTAGAATTTGCCCCTACATTTATTTCTGTGATTGTGGCTGGTAAAGTTGGCTCTTTTATCACTTCTAGCATTGGTACCATGCGTGTAACAGAGCAAATTGATGCCCTTGAAGTGATGGGTATCAACACATACAACTATTTAATCTTTCCGAAAATTGTGGCACTTAGCCTCTATCCTTTTGTCATTACGATATCCATGTTTTTAGGTATTATTGGCGGTTATGTGGCCTGTGTTTACGGGGGGTTTTCCTCAAGTGCAGATTATATTGAAGGCATTCAATTGGATTTTATTCCTTTTCACGTGGGCTATGCTTATATTAAAACCGTGGTTTTCTCCTTTGTATTGTCTACTATTCCAGCATACCACGGCTATTTTATGCAAGGTGGTGCCCTAGAAGTGGGAAAAGCTAGTACGGTTTCATTTGTTTGGACTAGCGTGACCATCATCATCTTAAATTATTTAATTACCCAACTCCTTTTAACCTAAATGATTGTTGTAGAAAACATAGTAAAATCATTTGATGGCACAGCAGTTCTCAAAGGTGTCTCGGCTCAATTTGAAAAGGGCAAAACCAATTTGATTATCGGACAGAGTGGTTCGGGAAAAACGGTTTTTATTAAATGTTTATTAGGCTTATTACGGATAGATTCGGGTAGCATTTTATTTGATGGGCACCGCCTCAAAGAAATGGATCCCAAACGGCGCATCCAATTGCGCCAAGAAATGGGTATGGTTTTCCAAGGGAGTGCCCTGTTTGATTCCATGACTGTTTTAGAAAATATCATGTTTCCCATGCGTATGTTTACTCAAAAATCGGAAGCAGAAATGTTTGACAGGGCCAATGAAGTGATCCAACGTGTAAACTTAATTAACGCCAATAATAAGATGCCCGATGAAATTTCAGGGGGCATGAAAAAAAGAGTAGCCATTGGCCGTGCCATTGTGATGAATCCTAAATATCTATTTTGCGATGAACCCAACTCTGGACTTGATCCCAATACGGCTATTCTTATTGATGAATTGATCCATGAGATTACGCAAGAATATAATATCACCACCGTAATAAACACCCACGATATGAATTCGGTGATGCAAATTGGTGAAAAAATTGTTTTTCTCAAAGAAGGCTATAAAGCTTGGGAAGGCACTAAAGATGAAATTTTTGAAACGGATAACGAGGCCGTAACCGATTTTGTATACTCCTCCGATTTATTAAAAAAAGTACGAAACGTACAGTTGAAGAAAAGCTGATCAATTGTATTTATAAACCTCAGCAGCAGCATTAAACAAATAGTTTCGCTGGGTGTCCACTTCTTGACACAAATAGCGTTTCACTCTTTTTTCCCCCCGAACAAACACCCGGCCA
>JBMYZB010000092.1:0-7061 GCA_049609945.1 Flavobacteriaceae bacterium | reverse complement strand
CTTTCAGTCTTGTTATTGACTGACATTTCTACAACATTTATAAGTTCAGCAACATTATTTCTTGGTGATTCTGATCTTAAATTATAAAGGTTATCCTTGTGTTCAATTGTATACTCAAAAAGTTCATTCCACTTTTCAGGCGGCATTGAAGATCTAATTCTTCTAAAGCCTTCAGACCAAGCAGAGAGAAACTTCTCATGACTCTCAGCAACTATAATATAGTTTAAATTCCATTCATCTCCCCATAAATGGGTCAAGACCTGATAGGAATATATTTTACCTTCGTTCACTAAGTCATTCCATACTGGAGAAAAATAATCGTCTACAAGTTTAAATGCTTTGCCTTGATTGGCAAATTCAACTTTATTTTGATTTAACATCACAAAGCCATTCTGAGCAAGTACCGAGAATGAAAAGAGCAAAGAAAAAAAGCATATTAGTTTTTTCATTTTAATTGATTTATGATTAATAACACCTCTAATGTATAAATATTAGGTTACAAATCAAATATCAATCCATATCCCAATAAAAAAACCGTTATCTAAAACCCATGCCCCTATGTTTGGGATAGGAGTGGCCAGGAGGTTTTAGCTTTTACTTTTTTCAGAAAAACTTAAGATTTGTTGCCAATATGTTGCCATTTGAAAATAAAAAAATCCGCAACTTTATGTAAAACAATTAGTTACGGATTCTTTAAGTACTCGAGGCGGGACTTGAACCCGCACGGCCGCAATGGCCATTGGATTTTAAGTCCAACGTGTCTACCAATTCCACCACCCGAGCAACGACAGAGCGAAAGACGGGATTTGAACCCGCGACCCTCACCTTGGCAAGGTGATGCTCTACCCCTGAGCTACTTTCGCATTTTTTATATCTCCAAACTAACCCTTATCCGCCTCTGGCGGATTTTTGTATTACTGAAGAGTTATATTTAAGAACGTTAGTATGCAAATGTAAACATAAATTACCTTTTGGTACAATAGTTAATCCTTTAAAAATTTTATCCCTTTTGTTGCAATTTTCGTTTGATGGCGTTAAGCTGTAAAAGAGCCTCAACAGGGGTAAGTGTATCTATGTCCAACTTTGTGATTTCTTCTCGTAAAGCTTCCAATAGAGGGTCGTCTAAATTGAAAAATTGCAATTGAATTGCCTCAGTTGTGCCTTTCAAATCTTTTTTTGGAGAAGCACTCCGCTGGTTTTCCAACAGCTTGAGTTTTTGAGTAGCAGTGTGCAACACATGCTGAGGCATTCCAGCCATTTTAGCTACGTGAATTCCAAAACTATGGGCACTACCGCCGGGTACCAATTTGCGCAAAAACAATACTTTATTTTTTAGTTCTTTAACAGAAACATTATAGTTTTTTATACGCTCAAAATCTGTTGCCATGGCATTAAGTTCATGATAATGAGTTGCAAACAACACTTTAGGTCGATAGGGGTGTTCATGCAAATATTCTGCAATGGCCCAAGCAATTGAAATGCCATCATAGGTACTGGTACCACGTCCAATTTCGTCCAAAAGCACTAAGCTGTTTGTTGTAATATTATTAAGAATAGATGCTGTTTCATTCATTTCAACCATAAAAGTAGAGGCTCCCACCGAAATGTTGTCACTGGCACCCACCCGAGTGAATATTTTGTCTACCACTCCCAACTGAGCAGCAGTGGCTGGAACATAACTACCCATTTGAGCCAAAAGAGAAATAAGAGCCGTTTGTCTTAGAAGGGCTGACTTCCCCGACATGTTGGGTCCAGTTATCATTACCAATTGCTGGTCCTCCCGGTTCAATTCTAAATCATTTGCAATATAAGGTGTCCCTGGAGGCAAATGGAATTCAATCACAGGGTGACGGCCACCTTGAATCAAAATAGTACTCCCATCATTCATTTGTGGGGCACAATAATTTTGTTTTTTAGCCAATTGAGTGAACCCACTCAACACATCCAATTGTGCTACCACTTGTGCATTTTCTTTTAAGAATGATAATTCTTTTTGAAGTGTTTGAATTAAGGCAACAAACAATTGTTGTTCCAACTGCTGAATCTGTTCATCGGCAGAAAGTATTTTGGTTTCAAAATCTTTGAGCTCTTCTGTGATGTAACGCTCTGCGTTTACAAGGGTTTGTTTTCTAATCCAATCAATGGGCACCTTGTCTTTGTGTGTATTACGCACCTCAATATAATAGCCAAATACGTTATTAAAAGCTATTTTTAGAGAGGGTATTTGGGTACGTTCTGCCTCGCGTTCCATAAGGGCATCTAAATGTTGCTGTGTAGAATTTTTTAAGGTTCTCAGTGCATCTAGCTCTGAAGAAAAACCCGTAGCAATTACTTTCCCTTTTGTGAGCATTACCGGAGCATCTGGATCCAGTTGTTTTTGTAACAGATCAATCCATTTTTGGGGGTCTTGCCATTTTTGGGAAAGTTTTTGAAAGGCTTCACATTCAACCTCTTTCAATAAAGAAGAAAGGGGTTGTAACACCTCCAAACTCTGTTGCAATTGCACCAAGGCTCTAGGGCTAATTTTTTCGGTTGCTATTTTGGCCATTATCCTTTCAATATCCACCGTTTGCTGCAACATGCTTTGCAAGGTGTCATGTAACTTATGCGAGGCTAAAAAAGTGGCAATCACTTTGTGACGCTGTTTAATTTCTTCCAAATTCAATAAGGGAAAAGCTAACCATTGCCGTAATAAGCGCGCCCCCATGGCCGTTTGAGTTTGATCAATAACCTGAAGAAGAGCTACCCCACCAACATGAGTGGGTAGAAACAATTCAAGATTGCGCACTGTAAAAGGATCCAGGCCAACAAACTGATTTTGCTGAATAGGCAACAAACGAGTGATATGTGGCAACTTATGATGATGGGTGTCTGATAAATATTGTAAAATAGCTCCCGCCGCAGCCACACCAACGGTGTGCGATGTCAAACCAAAGCCGGCCAAACTGTGCACTTCAAAATGATCTAAAAGCTTGGCTCTGGAAGTTGACTCTTCAAACGCCCAATCATCCATAAAAAAACAATACTTGGCACTTTCAAACTGTTCTAGAACACTCTTTTTTTGAGGTTTGGCAACGAGTAATTCTTTGGGTGAAAAATGTTCTAACAAAACAGTAACTTGAGATTGGTTGCCCTCTGCCACCAAAAAATCGCCTGTTGAAATATCTAAAAAAGCTAACCCATAAGTTTCCTTATTTTGAAAAAGAGCTCCCAAATAGTTGTTTTGTTTTTGGTCTAAGACATCATCATTAAGAGCTACCCCGGGAGTGACCAACTCAGTAACCCCACGTTTCACAATCTTTTTGGCCATTTTGGGGTCTTCCAACTGGTCACAAATGGCTACTCGGCAACCGGCACGAACCAATTTAGGCAAATAGGTGTTTAGTGAATGATGAGGAAACCCGGCCAGTTCTGTTTCCGAGGTGCTACCCGCCCCCCGTTTGGTTAAAATTATACCTAAAATATCAGCCGCTCTAATAGCATCTGCTCCAAAGGTTTCATAAAAATCACCCACACGAAACAATAACAAGGCATCCGGATATTTTGCCTTGATCTGGTTGTATTGCTTCATTAAGGGGGTTTCTTTGGTCGCTTTAGCCAAAATGCAAGATTTTTACGAATGTAATTATTAATTTAAAAACCTAAATACTCCATTATCAAAAGTTCTCACCACCCTTTAAACACTTTTTCAAGATTCGATTTTGACATATTTTTTTTATTTTCACACCCACTTAAACCGTCCTTTTTTCAAATGCGAAAATTAAAAAACGAAGAACTCAATCGGATGAGTATTGAAGCTTTTAAAAAACAAACCAAAATACCTCTAATCCTCATCTTAGATAATATTCGATCTCTTAACAACATTGGTTCTGTTTTTAGAACAGCAGATGCTTTTTGTATTGAAAAAATTTACCTCTGTGGCATTACAGCTCAACCTCCTCATAAAGACATTCATAAAACCGCTCTAGGCGCTACAAATAGTGTGGCTTGGGAATATGTGGCTCAAGCAAAAGACCTTGTTGAAAAACTCCATTATGATGGAATAGAGCTTTATGCTATAGAACAGGCTGAGCAAGCCCAATCTCTAGAAACTTTTCAACCCGAGCCTTATAAAAAATATGGTTTTATTTTTGGCAATGAAGTAAAAGGAGTACAACAACACCTTCTTAACTTTGCCAAGAAAGCTATCGAGATACCCCAATGGGGCACCAAACATTCTCTTAACATTAGCGTGGCTGCTGGCGTTGTGCTATGGGATTTTATATCAAAATGGAAGCAGCACTAAGGCGGCGGAGCAACCATTGAAAATGGTACGCATTATTTTTAAAATCACGATCTTCCACTGCTACTTTTAACACAGGTAGGGTTTCGTGTTGGTCGAAAAAAGTAGCATAGCCTGAAGCAATTTGCTGAAGATAATCTGCTGAAATATTTTTTTCATAAGGTCTTCCACGCTCCTTTATTCTCTTAAGACAAAATTCTACAGGAGTATCTAAATAGAGGATCAGTTGGGGAACGGGCAGGGTGTCTAATTCAGCTTCATACAACTTAGAAAAAGCACTAAAATCAGTTGGCGTTAAATTCTGTTTTGCAAAAACGAGGGATTTGTATAAACTAAAATCGGCCACTACCGCTTTGCCTTTTTTTTCCCTCCAAAACGATTGTATGGCCTTTAGGCGCTCCATAAAAAAAAAAGTTTCTACTGCCTTGGCATAGACTTTCGGGTTTTTATAAAAGGGAGCTAAATGAGGGTTGTTCGAAAAGTTTTCCAAAAAAGGGGTAACTCCAAATGCATTGGCTATTTGATGAGTTAAGGTGGTTTTTCCGCTGCCAATGGTTCCTTCAATAGTCAAAAACGAAAAAGCAGAAAAAAGGGGTGAGAACCATTCCTGAAAAGGCCGTTGAACAGCCGTCTGTTGATCAAATTTTGCTAACAATTTTTGTGGTGTTTGTTCCAAAACAGGATGTTGCCAATGAGGCGCAATTTCGGCTAAAGGGCGTAAAACAAATTCGCGTTGATGCAACTTGGGATGTGGCAAGGTGAGCCCTTCTTCCCGAATCACTCGATCTTCATAACCCAATAAATCCAAATCGATGGTACGGGAATGATACCCCTTGGTCTCACGCCTAAAACGCCCCAATTGTTTTTCCAATTCAAGCATTTGGGCTAATAGTTCTTGTGGTGATAAAGTGGTTTTGATAGTCACGCAGGCGTTGAGAAAAGCAGGCCCCTCAAAGCCCCACGCCGGTGTTTCATATATACGTGATTGTGTTTTGATTTGGAGTGGTAATTGTTCTAAGCTCAAAAGTGCTTTTTGCAAAAACTCCAATCGATTTCCCTCATTACTCCCCAAAGAAATATAAGCTGTTTGCCTCATATTTTATTTATACCTTATTACAAAACTACAAAAGCCTATATTTGTACCCTAAATATCCATTTATGAATTTCCTTAAATCTTATTTTGCTTCACTGCTAGGAACCTTTTCAGCTTTAGGTCTCCTATTGTTCTTTTTTTTATTGCTAATATCTGCGGCTGGTGCCTTACTTTCTGGAGAGACAGAAACAAAAAGCCTAAAAGAGCAAAGTGTGTTAGATCTCAATCTTAATATTCCCCTAACAGAAAGAAACCCCATTACCGATCCTTTACAAGAAGTTTTGGGACTATCTGAAGAAATTTTAGGGTTGCCTCAACTTCTAAGAAGTATTGATCTAGCGGCTTCAGATGAAAATATTGAAGGCATCCGATTGCGCGCCGAATATGTGTCAGCCGGATGGGCTCAAACACATACTGTCCGGAAGGCACTTGAAAAGTTTAAAGCCTCCGGCAAATTTATAATAGCATATGGTGATTTTTTTACTCAAAAAAGCTATTTCTTAGCTTCGGTGGCCGATTCTATTTTTCTCAATCCTATGGGGAATTTAGAATTAAAGGGACTGGCTTCTGAAGTGCTTTACTACAAAACTTTCCAAGATAAGTATGGGGCACGAATGGAAGTGGTGCGCGAAGGCAACTTTAAAAGTGCTGTAGAACCCTTTTTGGAAGAGGATATGTCCCGAGAAAATCAATTGCAAATTCGATCGCTATTAAATTCGCTTTGGGGCACCCTTAGACAAGCCATGGCCACTGCCCGAAATTTAAGTGAAAACACCCTTGATCGCTTAGCTGAAAATCTTAGTGCCACCTTACCTGAAGAAGCTTTGACTAACAATCTGATTGATGGTATACATTATGAAAATGAGGTGGAGCAAAAAATCAAGCAACACCTTGGCTTGGCTTCTGATGAAAAAATTCATTGGGTGAGTCCGCAAAAAATGGCGCGAACAAAAGCAGCATATGATCAGAGCATAAAAGATCGTATTGCTGTGATCTATGCCAACGGCACCATTCTTTATGGTGAAGGGAGTCCTAATTTTATCGCGCAAGGCAAATTTGTTGAAGCCATTGAAGAGGCTAGCCAGGATGATTGGGTGAAAGCCATTGTTATTCGCATAAATTCCCCAGGGGGCAATGCATTAACCTCAGAAATTATTTGGGAAGCCTTAAAACGAGCCAAAGATAAAAAACCCTTGGTGGTTTCTATGGGTAATGTGGCAGCATCAGGAGGCTATTACTTAGCTGCACCAGCGCACAAAATTTTTGCTGATCAACTTACCATTACTGGCTCCATAGGCGTCTTTGCAGCCCTACCCAACATTCATGAACTGAGTGAAAAATTAGGAGTTAATGCAGCTCAAGTACAAACACACAGTAACGCCTTAGGCTATAGCCTTTTTGAACCATTGTCTGATGGCTTTAAAGCATTTTTGATTAAAAACATTCGTAAGACCTACACCACCTTTAAACAACGGGTGGCTCAAGGCAGATCGCTTTCTTTGGAAGAAGTAGAAACTTTGGCCCAGGGCAGAGTCTGGACAGGCAAAGAGGCTCTAGAAAACGGTTTGATTGATGGCTTAGGCGGTTTGGAAACAGCCCTTGAAGAAGCCGCTGCCATGGCCAATATAGAAAAATACACTCAAATGGCTTATCCGCAATGGGATGAAGATTTGGAAAGCATCCTAA
>JBMYZB010000091.1:0-7064 GCA_049609945.1 Flavobacteriaceae bacterium | reverse complement strand
TGTATGTTGGTCCTGCATTAATGTACAGCATTAACACCATTGCCCTATTTGTGATTGTTATTTCTTATATGTTAAGCATTGCACCAAGTCTGACCCTATATACCATCTTACCGCTTCCCATCTTATCGGTAACCATATATAAAATAAGCCGTGTAATCAATATTAGAAGTACAGCTGTGCAGGAGCTTTTATCTAAAATGTCTACGGTGGCACAAGAAAATTTTAGTGGCATATCAGTTATTAAATCATACGGATTAGAGACCTACACACAAAATCAATTTAAAGAACAAGCAGAACAGAGCTATCAGAAAAATATGGCCTTGGTGAAGGTGCAAGCCTGGTTTTTTCCACTTATGATTTTACTCATTGGTATGAGTAATTTAATTGTCATTTTTGTAGGCGGTATGCAATATATGAATGGTACTATTGCCTTTGGTGTTTTGGCAGAATTTATCATTTATGTGAATATGTTGACTTGGCCCGTAACAGTGGTGGGATGGGTCACCTCCATTGTGCAACAGGCCGAAGCCTCACAAAAAAGAATCAATGCCTTCTTAGAAGAAAAGCCTCAGGTAAACTCTGGAAAAATTGATAAAAAAACCATTGCTGGTCAGTTGCGTTTTGAAGGTGTTAGTTTCCAGTATCCAGAAACGGGAATCAAAGCACTAAACCAAATAAGTTTTGAATTAGAGCCAGGAGAAAAACTGGGTATATTAGGCAAAATTGGTTCTGGAAAATCCAGCCTGCTAGAACTTGTTCCTCGGCTTTATGATCCCACTGAAGGAGAAATATTTTTGGATAATATAAATCTAAAAGAATACAACCTAGACTGCTTGCGAAATGCCATTGCCTACGTGCCACAAAATCCTTTTCTGTTTTCTGAGTCTATTGAAGATAACATTCGGTTTGGCAAACAAAATGCTGTATTAGAAGAAATAAAAAAGGTGGCGCATTATGCCGACATAGCAGAAAACATAGATCGTTTTTCCAAAGGCTATAAAACCCTTCTTGGAGAGCGTGGCCTTACCCTTTCAGGCGGTCAGATTCAACGTGTTTCCATTGCTAGAGCATTGCTGAAAGAAGCCCAAATTTTATTGCTTGACGATTGTCTTTCAGCCGTTGATACAGAAACTGAAGAAACCATTTTGAAAAACTTAGAAAGCATTGCTGCCCAAAAAACAACACTCATTGTAAGCCATCGTATTTCTTCTGTTAAGCATGCTAATCAAATTATTGTTTTGGAAAACGGAAAAATCATTCAACAAGGAAATCACATCAATTTAGTGAGCAAACAAGGCTACTACAAGGATTTATACGAAAAGCAACAATCAGAAAAGACAAATTAATTTGTATTGTTTATTTTTTTTTATAAAATTAGCCCCGTATAAGAAATAAAGTTAAACAAGATGCCGGAGAATTATGATGACAAGGTAGAGGATATTTATTCAAAAGTCCTTCGTGCCGGAAGAAGAACCTATTTTTTTGATGTTCGAGAAACCAAGGCAAGCGATTACTATCTAACCATTACCGAAAGTAAAAAATTCACAAACGAAGACGGATCCTATTATTACAAAAAACATAAAATTTATTTGTATAAAGAAGATTTTAAACCCTTTAGTGAATTGTTATCAGAAATGATTTCATATGTTTTTGAGCATCGCGGAGAGGAAGTTATCAGCGAGCGTCATCAAAAAAATTATAACCCAAATAACAATAATTCGATTGTTTCAGAAAATACTAGAGATTTTTCTGATCTAAATTTTGAGGATATTTAATTCACAAAAGTATTTTAACGGCCATGGCAAATTTATTTAAAGTGGATTTGTAATGAACCTTCGTTAAAACACATTGCCTTTGGCTTAAAAAAGTTATTTTTGTTAAAAAACGTTTAGCTATGGCACAGACAGAATCAAAAATGCTTTCTCTTAAAACTAAAGCTCCGGAGTTTAATCTTCCAAACGTTGTTAATGGCTCAAACCACAGCTTTTCAGAACTCCAAGGCAGACAGGGTACACTTCTTGTATTTATGTGTAATCATTGTCCGTATGTGATCCACATCATTGAAGCATTAGCTGCCTTTGCTAAGGATATTGAACCGCAAGGTATTAGTACCATTGCCATTTCCAGTAACAGTGTTGTAACCCACCCACAAGATGGACCGGAAGCCATGAAAACCTTTGCTGAAAAATTTAATTTTAGTTTTCCTTACTTATATGACGCCACTCAAGAGGTAGCTAAAAGCTATGACGCAGCATGCACTCCAGACCTATATCTATTTGACCAAAAGGGAGAACTCTTCTACAGGGGGCGCTTTGATACTTCTAGACCAGGGAATGATTTACCACTCTCTGGATCTGACCTAAAGACGGCTGTAGAATTTTTATTAAAGGGAGAAAAACCACCCGAAAAGCAGTACCCCAGTTTAGGATGTAATATAAAATGGCATCCTGAAAACTAGAGGACATTATTTAATAGTCACAAGTTCAATTTCAAAAAGGAGTGTGGCATGTGGTGGGATCACTCCACCAGCGCCAGCGGCTCCATAGGCCAACTCGCTTGGGATGACAAGTTTTGCGTTTGCCCCCTGTTCTAACAAAGCAACACCTTCCTCCCAGCCTGGAATCACTTGATTTTGTCCTAATGTGAAGGTTATCGGTTCATTACGGCGATAAGAGGAATCAAAAACTGTTCCGTCCAATAATTTACCAGTGTAATGGACACTAACGCTTTGGCCTTTGGCTGCTTTTGGTCCAACCCCCTCTTTATTAATCTTGTAATAAAGCCCACTCGGGGTTTTTTCACATCCGTCAATATGCTCTTTCAGAGCTTCTTCTTGGGCTTTTACCGCTGCAGCTTCTCGTTCTTGTTTTCCTTTTTGGAAGGCCAAAAAAACGGCTTTAGCATCGAAATTTTCTGCTTCTTTTCCCTTTCGTTCAATGGTTAAAGAATCAATACTATCGTTTTGTTCAATCTGGTCTACCACTGATTGACCCTCAACAACATAGCCAAACACGGTATGTTTTCCATCCAACCAAGGTGTGGGTCCGTGCGTTACAAAAAATTGACTTCCATTGGTGCCTGGCCCAGCGTTGGCCATAGACAAAACACCTGCACGATTGTGTTTAAGATCGGGGTGGATTTCATCGTCAAATTGATAGCCTGGCCCTCCTACTCCGCTGCCTTGGGGGCAACCACCTTGGATCATAAAGTCTTTGATTACACGATGAAATTTTAACCCATCATAATAAGGTGTGCCCGTTGGCTTTACATTATTTTCTTGGGTGCCCTCAGCCAAGCCTACAAAATTGGCCACCGTTCCTGGTGTCTTGTCCATAGTTAGTTGAATGAGAATGCTCCCTTTTGAAGTGTTTATTTTTGCAAATAGTCCGTTATCCATTATTTAAATTTTTGCCAAATATAAAAAACTAGTCTTGTTAATTGGAGCGGTATGATTGTAAATCAAAAAGAACTAGTTAGCTATATCGCTTATAAATTTAAGGCGATAAAGTCGTATTTCCTCTTCTTCATAGTCCCCTTCAAAAGCTTCCACGGCTTTTCCTAAGTCGTCTGTTTCAGCATCTATAAAATAGTCATAAAGTTCTTCGAGTTGGTCGTCATCAAACAAATCTTCTAGCCAATAATCAATATTTAGTTTAGTGCCGGCAAATACAATAGTTTCCATTTCGTGAATGAGTTCTTCCATTTTCATACCTTTTGATGCGGCAATATCATCCAAAGATAATTTGCGGTCAACACTCTGAATTAAATAGAGTTTTAAAGCTGATTTAATTCCTGTACTTTTCACAATAAGATCATCGGGTCTCAAAATGTCATTTTCATTTACATAGGAGTTGATCAATTTAATGAAAGGACCCCCATACCGTTTTGCTTTTCCCTCGCCAACCCCATTAATATTAACTAATTCAGCCTCTGTAATAGGATATTTTAGACACATATCATCTAAAGAATATTCTTGAAAGACAGCATAGGGTGGCACTTCATTTTTTTCTGCAACTTTTTTTCTGAGTTGCACCAACAATTGCATTAATTTTTTGTCAACGCTACCTTGTGTATTAGTTTGAACAACAAGATCCACTTTCGTTTCTTCATATTGATGATCTTCAGCCATCAGGAAGGATCCACCAGAGGCTAAAAGATCATGTCCTCTGGATGTGATACGCAAAAGCCCATAAGTTTCAATTTCTTTACTAATAAATCCGGCCACTAAAGCTTGTCTGATAAGGGCTAACCAAAAAGAAGCTGTTTTTTCATTGCCCCTTCCAAACACTTCCAGATTAGGCGTTTTGTGGGATTGTAAAAGAGCATTTTTTTCGCCTAAAAGGGTTTTAATTACCTCTTGCGCCTTATACTTTTCTTTTGTGATTTGAATCGTTTGTAATAAAAGTTTTAAGGCACCACCGGCCTCAAACTTCTTTTTAGGGAAACGTACATTGTCGTCCATATCACCTCCATCACCTGTTTCGTTGTCAAAAGCCTCTCCAAAATAATGCAAAATATATTTACGTCTAGATATAGCAGTTTCTGCATAGGCTACCATGTCGGCTAAAAGTGCTAAACCAATTTCTTGTTCAGCCAAGGGCTTTCCTGACATAAATTTTTCCAATTTTTCGATATCCTTGTAGGCATAAAAAGCCAAACAGTGTCCTTCTCCGCCATCTCTTCCGGCACGACCTGTTTCTTGATAATAGCTTTCAATGCTTTTAGGAATATCGTGGTGAATGACAAAACGCACATCGGGTTTGTCAATGCCCATACCAAAGGCAATAGTGGCCACAATAACCTCGCAATGGTCTCTTAAAAATTGATCTTGGTGTTTTACACGTGATTTAGAATCTAACCCCGCATGATAGGGCAGTGCGTTGATTCCGTTAACTTGTAGTGTTTTAGCCAGTTCTTCAACACGCTTTCTTGAGAGGCAATAAATAATGCCTGATTTTTTTTCATTTTGTTTTACAAATCGAATGATATCTGTATCCACCTGTGCCGTTTTAGGACGTACCTCATAATAAAGGTTAGGCCTATTAAAGGAAGCTTTAAAAACTTTAGCTTCTGTGATGCGTAAATTTTTCTGAATATCTTCTTGAACTTTTGGAGTGGCCGTAGCCGTGAGAGCTATAATGGGAACACGTTGTTCTAATTGTTCTAAAATAGTTCTAAGATTGCGATATTCAGGCCGAAAATCATGACCCCATTCTGAGATACAGTGGGCCTCGTCGATAGCCAGAAAGGAAATGGTAACTGTTTTAAAAAAATCAATCGTTTCTTTTTTAGATAAAGATTCTGGAGCAACGTAAAGCAGTTTTGTTTTACCGGAGAGAATGTCTTGCTTTACGGCTTGGGTTTCTGTTTTATTAAGGGAAGAGTTTAATACATGCGCAATGCCATCTTCTGATGAAATACCTCTAATGGCATCCACTTGATTTTTCATTAATGCAATAAGCGGGGATACCACAATGGCAGTTCCCTCTAACATCAAAGCGGGCAATTGATAGCACAAAGATTTCCCACCACCTGTGGGCATTATCACAAAGGAGTCATGCCCAGCCAACAGACTCTGAATTACTTCTTGCTGTAAGCCTTTGAAAGCAGAAAAGCCAAAGTGTTTTTTGAGGGCAAAATGAAGGTTATTTTCTTCCATTTATATACAAAGAAATCCAAATGAAAAATAGCTACATTTGTATCCATGAATATAATACTATTCTCTGTTATAACAAAACCAAAAGCACTATTAATTTGAATTCGCTCCCCATTCTAAAAATTGCTAAAGAAAGCTTGCAAATTGAATTTGAGGCCATTGCTAGGCTCTTTAAGTGTTTTGATTCCACATTTGAAACAGTTTTAGAAGTTTTACACTCCAATGCTGGAAGAGTTGTGGTAACGGGTGTGGGCAAAAGTGGTCTAATTGCCAAAAAAATAGTGGCGACCTTTAACTCAACTGGAACACCAGCTTTATTTATGCATGCAGGTGATGCTAGTCATGGTGATTTAGGTAGTATTCAATCCACAGATGTGGTAATTTGCCTCTCCAAAAGTGGTCAATCGAGTGAAATTGATTTTATTATCCCGTTTCTAAAAACCAAAAACATACCCCTCATTGCCGTGACTTTTAATCCAGAGTCTCCCCTAGCCCTAGCAGCGGACTATGTAATTGAATTACCAAAAAGCGATGAGGCTGATGGTCACAATCTGGCCCCAACCACAAGCACTACCTTACAACTTATTTTGGGCGATGTTATTGCCGTTTGCTTAATGCATCTAAACCAATTTAAAAAATCCGATTTCGCAACCCTTCATCCAGGAGGACACTTGGGCAAAAAACTTAACCTGACACTAGCGCAAATACTTTCCCATAACAAAAAAGCAATGGTAAACAAAACAGCTTCTATCAAAGAGGTGCTTCATGAAATTACAAATAAAAGATTGGGAGCCACTGTGGTTATGGAGAAAAATCAAATTGTTGGATTTATTACCGATGGTGATTTGAGAAGAATGCTAGAGAAACAGTTTGATTTAGATACTTTAACGGCAGCGGATATTATGACACCTAACCCGCTTATTCTAGAAAAGTCCACAAAAGCGCTAGAGGCTTTGCAACTGATGAATAAAAGAAAAGTTAATCACCTTGTGGTTTGCAATAAGGCCAATCACTATTTAGGTATAGTTCATATATTAGATTTTACAAAAGAAGGATTAAAGGATGAGTGATAAAGATGAAATGTCCTTTTTGGGCCATTTAGAAGAATTGCGATGGCATTTATTACGAGCTACATTAGCTATTGTAATACTAGCCTCAGTTGCCTTTTTCTTTAAAGGTTTTATTTTTGATGTATTATTATTGGGTCCTAAAAGCAAGGATTTTATTACTTATCAATGGTTTTGCTCAATCGCAGAATCTTTGGGGCAACAAAGTAGTTTTTGTGATGAAGAATTACCTTTTCGAATTCAAAGCCGGAATGTTTCAGGGCAATTTTCAGCCCACTTGTGGACATCTGTTTTAGCAGGGTTTATTGTTGCTTTCCCTTTTGTGATCTTTGAATTTTGGC
>JBMYZB010000090.1:0-7090 GCA_049609945.1 Flavobacteriaceae bacterium | reverse complement strand
AGTAGTCTAAATATTGAATTTCAGCAATTGGTCTTAGCCCTCGCATAGCCATACCAATCCCTTGACCTAAAATAGTAGCTTCTCTAATACCTGTATCCGATACTCTTAATTCACCAAATTTTTGTTGTAAGCCTTCCAACCCTTGGTTTACATCGCCAATTTTACCAACATCTTCTCCAAAAATATAAACTCTTTCATCTTTACGGAGGAGGGCTTCAAAATTATCTCTTAAAATAATGCGCCCATCAACCCATGCTGCTTCCTCCTCATAAGTTGGTGGTATTTGTTTTAAAGCTATTATTTCTTGTTTGGAGACGGTGTAAAGTTTTGAAGATATTTTCTCTTTTAAATCATCAATCAAGCGGGTTCTCCATTGGTCAAACACGGAGGTGTCAACTTTAGGATGACTTGCCAATACAGCTTTAAGTTGGCGAGCACCGGCCACCACATCTCTAAAGTTAGGCTCTGGATTTTGTTCAAGTTTGATTTTGATTTGCTGAATTTTAGGATCATTAAAGCCCTCTTTTTGATAGCTTTCAAAAAAAGATAAAAAGGTTCTTTTTGTCTCTAAAACTGGGGCCTGATAGGCTGTCCATGCATTTCTTCGAGCAAGCTTAACTTGATTTTTTAAATCGCTTTCTAGTGCCAATAATTCGTCTTCTTTAGCAATGCCATTGCTTAAAATCCATCTCCGCATTTGAACATTACAATCAAATTCCTTTTCCCAAGCCAAACGAGTTTCAGATTTATAGCGTTCGTGTGAACCGGATGAGGAATGCCCCAACGGCTGGGTGAGTTCTGTAACATGTACCAATACAGGCACATGCTCTTTTCGGGCAATTTGCGAAGCATAGTCATAAACATTGATTAAGGCCGAATAATCCCATCCTTTGACTTCTAATACTTCCAATCCGGGTTGGGACTCCGTACGCTGAAATCCTTTTAAAACAGCAGAAATGCTTTCTTTGGTGGTATGGTCTTTATTGTGAACCGATATGCCATAATCATCATCCCAAACGCTTATAATCATTGGAATTTGCAATACCCCTGCAGCATTTATAGATTCAAAGAAAACCCCTTCACTTGTACTGGCATTGCCAATAGTGCCCCAGGCAATTTCGTTTCCTTGGTTGGAATGATTTTTAAGCCCTTTGAATTTTGTTTCTCTAAAGAGTTTAGAGGCTTGTGCTAATCCCACTAAACGGGGCATTTGTGCCGCTGTAGGAGAGATATCAGAACTATGATTTTTAAGGTCTTTAAGGGGTAACCAATTTCCATTTTTATCGATAAAGGGAGTAACAAAATGGGCTCCCATTTGACGACCTCCAGACATAGGTTCTCTGGTAAGATCAAGATCTGCATAAAGGGCAGCAAATAATTGTTCGGGAGTAAGTTTATTTTGAGCAAAAAGCAGGGTTTGGTCTCGATAATATCCCGAGCGAAAGTCGCCCTTTTCAAAAAAATGATTCATGGCCACCTGTGGAAGTTCCTTTCCATCGCCAAAGATGCCAAATTTAGCCTTTCCAGAAAGGACTTCTTTGCGACCCAAATAACTGCATTCTCTACTGAGAACAATAGTTTTATAATCTTCAATAATTTGCTGTTGAAAGTCTTCAAATGAAATTGAAGCGCTTATGTTTTGTTGATCGTCTTTCATAAAAGCATACGAATTTACAAAATTTTAAACTAGTCAATTCATTTCTGAAAATAGACATGAGAAAGCTCATTTTACCTTCTCAATTAGAACCACTTACGTGTATAAAGTCCGGTAAGTGCTTTTGGGTCTAATGTCAATACAAACCGAACTTTTGTGGCATATTGAGCTTGATTGATTTCTAAACCATTGGAAGAGGCAAAGGGAAGATACAATTCTAAATAATCGGGTACCAAGTTTAAGCGTAGGCCACTATCAAAATAGCCTTTCAAGTCTTGTTTTCGATTTTTTGTAATTCCTAAATCGACATAGGCTTCAACCCACTTCCAAAGTCCTATATTGAAATTTGTGCTAAACATAAAATTGTTGGAAGTTGCGTTTTCAAATTTAGATTTAAATCCTCCCTCAGCCATCACTAATTGCTGGCTATAAATACCGCTAGTGTCTGATCGTCCGAGGTAATTATATTGAAATAAATAGTCGGTAGGGCGGTTTAAATTAAAATCAAAATAGGAGGTGTTATTGATATTATACCATAAAAACTTACCTAAGAAAAAGCGAATACTGAGCTGTCTGCCACTTGGGAAAAGTTTTCTATAATCCATACTCCATTGCACCTTGCCAAAGGGGTTAGAGAACTCAACACTGGTGTCTGATGTGAAATACTTTAAAGCCCCTTTGTTAGATATAAGATGCCTTAAATTTAATACGCTATAATCTGGCGTAGTTTCAACATTAGGATCTTTTTCTCTAAAAACATTATACCAAGAGGCACGTAGCACTTGTGCTTTATTGGACCGCATATTGGGTGTTCTGAAATAAAAAGAAAGATGGGGTGTGAAAGTTGTATATCTCAAACTAGAATTATAGTGATAACTACTACCAGATAATTGGAAAGTAGTGAGATAATTCAAAGAGTTATCGTTATAAAAGTAAGTACCCACACGAAGATGTCCCACCCATGATTTTTCTAAAAATGTATATTGGGGTGAAAATTCATAATTAAACAATTGTTTTTTCAGGCGACCATTAAAAAGGCGCATCCCAAGTGTAATTCCGTCATAGGCATTAAAGTCTGTAATGGGATTGAAAAATAATTGATTTCGTTTTGGGTCTTCTATATCCTTTACAAATCGAAAACTTAAAGGTTTAATACCAAAAGGCGACTTTAGAGCTTTCCAGTTATTTCGTTTGTTGGACTCAGGAAAATTTAAGCTTGGATTTATAGCAATATAATCTGCATCCATGGGCTCCCACTGAACTAGTGTGTCTTTAGAGGCAAAGGAAATCCATTGTGTTTTAATCAAGGAATCTGATTTAATCCAGCCAATTTGTAAAGGGGCTTTTCTTCCATTTTTTTCGGAGACTAAAATTTGATTTTTAGTAGGCGTTTTAGATATTTTTTTTAGTTGCCAATCAAAAGGTATCCGTTGGGTGATATAGTCATCAAAAAACCAATTGACAGGTTGGGTACCGTATTTGTTTATTGTTGTTTTAAAACTTTCTTGACCTTGTTTATCCAAATAATGATGTAATGCTTTTTTCCATTGGATTTCATCAAATTTGTTTTCTAAATAGCGTAAGCCCACGGCCACGTGATAGGGAGAGGCTTTTTGTTCATTAAATTTGAGCAATAAATCTTTGGAAACAGTATCTGCTTGTTGGAGGTTGTTGCTTTGTGTCCATTCATACAGAAATAAAAAACTATCATTAAACTTAAGATCTGAAAAGGCATAACGGTTAATTAATGGGAATTTGGCAATTGCTCCCAAAAATTTCTCCTCACCATAATTTTCTTCTATGTATTTAATAATTAGATAGGTTTGTAATCCGCCTAAAATCCAATGTTCTTCTCGTTTGTCAAGTTGTAATTGTTCTTCTAAATAATTCCACAGATACACTTTAAGAAACTGTATTTCAAAATCAAAATGATCAGGAAAAAGGTGGAGGAAGGAGGGTAAATTATTTAAGCTATAAAAAGGGTTTTTATTGTAATCGCGCTTTAAAATCAATGCTTTTTTGTGTGGGTAGGGGGGCAGGTTTTTTTTAACAAAGTGATGAATATTTTCAATTCGTTCTTGATGAGTAGCTTCATTAACTACTTCAGAATAAAGATCGGTTTCAATGTGTGTGCCGTCTTCTAGCTGATAGGATTTAAAGTTTTTCTTAAGCGAAAAAACAAATTGTGCTTTGGTTTGTCGTTTTCCTTCAAACTTTTGGATGATTACTCCCGACTTTGCTTCAGAATTTTGATAAGATAAATTTGAAAATAAATTATACTGCTTAGGATATGTAAATTGAATTTCAAAGTCGGACGGCAGATGGCTGTTGTCGTCCAAATTTAAATTGCTATGCCGAATCCATTTTTTATTGATGATAGGTGCCATAGCAATAAACCAATGCCGCAAACTCAAACCTTGGTCATCACCACTGCCAAATCCCGTGAATCGATCATCTGGAATTTTCACGCGATAATTAAAATGTAATGTAATGGCTTTACCAGGAAGCAAATAGTATGGCAAATAGAGGGTGATTTGATCTTCTGTTTTTCGATCACGTAACCAAACCAATACAACGTCATTAGCAGTAATTTTTTCAATATCAGTATAGCCTCTCTTGGTTTTGGGCGCTAAATAGAAACTTCGATCATATTCTTCTACAAGACGTTGTGCCAAGGGTGTTTCTGTGTCTTTAAATGAATTTGACCAATCGGAAAGATATAAGATGTTTACTTTTTCGTCTAATGGGTTGTGCCAAACCACGGTTTGAGAAACCGTAATATAGGTTGCAGATTCTTCTAATTGGGCATCAATAAAATACTGTGTGTGTTGTGCGTTTAATCCAACAAAGAAGAGTAGTGTTATAATTAGATGAAGTCGAAGCATCAATTAGAAATTGGGTTTAAAGTTTTCATGGCTGTAAAATTGTTCTAGACAGTGCTTTACTTCTTGAGCCGTATCCACCACTTCAATGAGAGACATATCTTCTGGGTTAATGTTTTTTTTATTGAGCAAGGTGTCTTTTATCCAATCGAGTAATCCAGCCCAGTAAGACGATCCCACTAATATAACGGGAAACCGTGTTACCTTTTCGGTTTGGATTAATGTCAGGGCTTCAAAGAGCTCATCCAAGGTTCCCATTCCTCCTGGCATTACAATAAATCCTTGAGCATATTTAACAAACATGACCTTACGCACAAAGAAATATTGAAAATTAATCAAGTAATCTGGATCAATATAGGGGTTGCTTTTTTGTTCAAAAGGAAGTTCTATGTTTAAACCAACAGAGTTTCCTCCCGCTAGTTTGGCACCCTTATTGGCTGCTTCCATAATGCCTGGACCACCACCGCTTATAACTCCATATCCCAATTCAACCACAGTTTTTGCAACATCTACCGTCAATTTATAATAGGGGTCGTCTGGTAGTGTGCGAGCAGATCCAAAAATGGAAATACATGGTCCAATAGCACTCATCGTCTCATAGCCTTCAACAAATTCACTCATAATCTTAAATAAAGCCCAAGAATCGTTGGCTTTAACTTCGCTCCATTTCTTGCTGTTTTTGCTCATTATGCTGTTTGTTTATTTCCCTGTAGTTCCCGCTTTAGATAGCGTGCTGTATGGCTTTTATTTTGATTAATGAGTTCTTCCGGAGTGCCTGTGGCCACAATTTGACCTCCTTGTTGCCCGCCTTCGGGACCAATATCAATTAGATAATCTACCTGTTTTAAAACATCCATATTGTGTTCTATTATTAAAACCGTATTACCTTTTTCTACCAATAAATTCAAGACTTCCATCAATACCCTTATGTCTTCAAAATGAAGCCCGGTGGTGGGCTCATCTAAAATATAAAACGTATTGCCGGTATCTTTCTTGCTTAACTCTGAAGCTAATTTTACTCGCTGTGCCTCCCCTCCAGATAGGGTGGTGGAAGATTGACCCAATGTGATATAACCCAAGCCCACTTCTTGAATCATTTTTAATTTTCTAAAAATTTTTGGAATGGATTCAAAAAACTCACAGGCTTCATTAATGGACATTTCTAAGACATCGGAAATTGATTTTCCCTTAAATCGAATCTCGAGGGTTTCTCTGTTAAAACGTTTACCCTGACAAGTTTCACATTCTACATACACATCGGGCAAAAAATTCATTTCGATCACTTTTAATCCACCTCCTTGGCAGGTTTCACATCGTCCGCCAGATACATTAAAACTAAAACGACCGGGTTTGTAACCTCTAATTTGTGCTTCCGGAGTGACGGCAAACAAACTTCTGATCTCGCTAAAAACCCCACAATAAGTTGCTGGGTTGCTGCGTGGGGTGCGGCCAATAGGACTTTGGTTAATGTCAACCACCTTGTCTATGTGTTCCAAGCCGTCAATTTGTTTAAAGTCTAAGGGCACTTGAACCCCTCTGTTGAGATGTTGATTTAAAATAGGGTAGAGAGTTTCATTAATTAAACTTGATTTACCGCTTCCCGAAACACCACTAACACCAATCATAACCCCAAGAGGAAAGTCAATATCTACTTCTTTTAAATTATGTCCCGAACAGCCTTTTAGACTTATTTTGTTGCCATTGCTGGCTCGTCTTTGCTCGGGAATTGGGATTTGAAGTGCACCACTCATATATTTACCCGTTAAACTTTTTGCCTTTGATACTTTTCTTGGTGCTGCTTGAAAAATTATTTCACCACCCATTTTACCCGCAAAGGGCCCTATGTCTATAAGGTGATCGGCATGAAGCATCATATCTTTATCATGCTCAACAACAATCACAGAATTACCCAAATCACGTAAAGCACAAAGTGAATTAATGAGTCGTTCATTATCGCGTTGATGTAACCCAATGCTAGGTTCGTCTAAAATGTAAAGTACACCAACCAATTGAGAGCCAATTTGTGTAGCTAATCGAATGCGTTGCGCTTCGCCCCCCGATAAAGATTTTGAAGAACGATGAAGTTGCAAATAGCCTAAGCCCACGTCTAATAAGAATTGAAGTCGGGTTTTAATTTCTTTTAAAATCTCACTAGCAATTTTGTTTTCATTGGGCGATAAACTTTTCGGCAGTGTTTCTACCCAGTCATAAAGTGCAATGAGATCCATTTGACTGATCTGAGCAATGCTTTTCTCTTCAATTTTAAAATAAAGGGCTTCTTTTCGTAAACGGTCTCCACCGCATGCCTTACAGTTATGCGGATCCATAAAACCACTGGCCCAACGTTTAATGGGTCTAGAGTCGTTGTTTTCAAAAGAGGAACGAATAAAATTTTCAATGCCTTCATAATCAATTTTATAGGTTCGCGTCAGCCCTAAAGTAGGGGAATGTATTTCATGCTTTTCTTTGCCGCCAGTCAATATAATTTCTAACGCCCGCTTTGGAATTTTAGCAATTGGATCAATCTTAAAAAAACCATCTGTCATAGAGACTG
>JBMYZB010000089.1:0-7136 GCA_049609945.1 Flavobacteriaceae bacterium | reverse complement strand
CTCTCAATGGGCGTGCTTCTCCTGTAGAAAAAGGAGGAAAGTTGTAGTGTAAATAAAAGGTTTCTTCGCCTTGTACTGTGGGTAAGTCAATCACATTGGCTTCTCTTGAGGTACCCAATGTAACGGTTGCTAAGGCCTGGGTTTCTCCTCGGGTAAAAATAGAAGATCCATGTGTAGAAGGAAGATAGTCTACCTCACACCAAATCGGTCTAATGTCAGTTGTTTTTCTCCCATCTAATCGAATTCCTTCTTTAAGGGTGAGATCTCTTACTGCCTTTTTCTGAGCCTCTTTAAGATAACGTCCAATGAGTTCTTCTTTTTCTTCTAACTCTTCTTCCGAAAATTCGGCCATAAGGGTTTCTTTAATTTCTGAAAAAGCTTCAGAGCGCTCTGCTTTAGCCAGCCCTTTTTTGGCTATGCCATAAAATTGGTCATAGGTTGCAGCAGTAATTTTTTTGGCCAAATCTTCATCTTGAGCTTCCTCTTCATAGGTGCGTGTTTCTTTTTTACCTACGGCTTGGGTTAGTGCCTCTTGTGCTTTAATTTGATCTTTGATGGCTTCATGGCCAAAGGCAATAGCGGCCACCATTTCGGCTTCGGAAATTTCATTAAATTCACCTTCTACCATGGCCACAGAGTCGGTGCTGGCACCAATCATAATGTCTATGTCTGATTTGGCCAATTGAGCCTTACTAGGATTCACTATAAAATTGCCATCGACACGACCCACGCGTACTTCAGAAATGGGGTATTCAAAAGGGATGTCAGAAAGTTGTATGGCAGCTGATGCAGCTAATCCGGCAAGGGCGTCGGGCATAACTTCTTCATCATGCGACATGAGTTGAATCATGATTTGTGTTTCAGCGTGATAATCACTGGGAAATAGCGGACGTAGTACTCGATCCACTAGTCGCATCGTTAAGATTTCTTCATTGCTGGGTCTAGCTTCCCGTTTAAAAAAGCCGCCTGGAAAACGTCCTGCAGCAGCAAATTTTTCACGATAATCTACCGTTAGGGGTAAAAAATCAACTGGACTAGCTTGGCGAGCCGATACAGCAGTGGCCAGTAACATACAGTTTCCCATTCGCACTACCACAGAGCCATCGGCTTGTTTAGCGAGCTTTCCGGTTTCAATTGTAATTTTTCTTCCATCACCAAGATGGATTTCTTGTTGAAATGTTTTTGGTGTCATATTTTTCATTTTGATTAAACCTAAAAAAGTGTTGCGTGTTGTTAGGCAACCAATGAAAAACTAGTTTAAGTAAAATTTCCGAAAGTGAATTTTATTTTCGAATACCTAAATCTTTGATAAGAGCACGATAGCGCTCAATATCTTTAGCTTTTAAGTAATCTAAATGGCGTCTTCTTTTTCCCACTAGGCGCACCAATGAACGTTCTGTATTAAAATCTTTCCGATTTTTTTTCAAATGCTCTGAGAGGTGGTTAATACGGTAAGTAAACAACGCAATTTGGCCTTCTGTTGATCCTGTGTCTTGGGCAGAAGAGCCATGTTTTTTAAAAATTTTTTCTTTTGTTTCTTTTGTTAAATACATGCCAATATTCGTTCAATAATTATTATGTATACTCAATGTGAGACGGCAAATATAGGATATATATTTAATTAAAGCTTTCTGTAAATCAATTTATTCTCTAACGGGTTGATTTTGAATAAGGTCTATGTAGAGATTTATTTTATCTTTCAACTCTTTACGATGAGAGATAAAATCCAAAAACCCTTTCTCCAATTGAAATTCACTGGTTTGAAATCCTTCGGGGAGTTCTTGCCCTGTGGTGTCTTTCACAACGCGAGGTCCGGCAAAGGCTATTAGTGCCCCTGGTTCGGCAATGTTGATATCACCTAGCATAGCAAAAGAAGCTGTTGTTCCTCCTGTGGTAGGGTCGGTGCATAGAGAGATATAGGGCAATTTTGCCTCCGCTAATTGCGATAGTTTAGCTGCTGTTTTGGCCATTTGCATTAGAGAAGTGGCAGATTCCATCATACGAGCTCCACCTGATTTTGAGATGATTAAAAGTGGGCAATTGTTTTTAAGTGAAAGATCAACGGCTCGTGCAATTTTTTCTCCTACCACTGAACCCATAGATCCACCGATAAAGGTAAAATCCATACAGGCAATTACTAAATTTTTCCCTTTTGAACGGCCAATAGCAAAACGTATAGCATCATACAACCCACTTTTTTTGTGGGCTTCTTTTAAGCGGTTGATGTATTTTTTGGAATCTTCGAAGCGTAAAAAATCTTTTGATTTTAGTTTAGTGTCAAACTCTTCAAATTGATTATCGTCAAAAAGAATTTCAAAATATTCTTTACTTCCTATATGCACGTGGTAGTCGTCTTCTGGACTAACATATTGATTTTCAGCTAGTTCTTGAGTTTCCACCACCTTTCCTGTGGGCGTTTTGTACCAAAGACCTTTGGGAATATCCTTTTTCTCCTCTGTTTTGGTTTGTATTCCTTTTTCTCTTCGTTTAAACCAACTCATTATAGAAGTATTTTCTCAAAGATATAAAAACCCTTTTTAAAGGGTGTTAATATTGTTTAGGTCTTGAAACGCTTTTTCTAATCGCCTTTTGAAAGTGTTTTCTCCTAGTCGCAACCATTTTCTGGGATCATAATATTTTTTGTTAGGGTTTTCTGGACCTTCAGGGTTGCCAATTTGAGTTTTAAGATAGTCTATGCTTTCAGTCATATAATCTCTAATTCCCTCGGTAAAAGCAAATTGTAAATCGGTGTCAATGTTCATTTTGATTACTCCATAGCCAATAGATTCTTCAATTTCAGCTTGTGTAGAGCCTGAACCACCATGAAAAACAAAATCAACTGTATTGGCCGGAAGATTGTATTTTTGACTGATATATTCTTGAGAATTTTTAAGAATTTTAGGCGTTAATTTTACGTTGCCGGGTTTATACACACCGTGTACATTACCAAAAGCAGCTGCAACCGTAAATTGATCGCTCACTTTTTTGAGTTCTTCGAAGGCATAAGCCACCTCTTCAGGTTGCGTGTAGAGCTTAGAAACATCCACATCTGAATTATCTACTCCATCCTCTTCTCCCCCGGTAATGCCTAGTTCAATTTCTAGGGTCATTTCCATTTTTTTCATACGGGTGAGGTATTCTTTACAAATGGCAATATTTTCTTCGAGTGGTTCTTCAGAAAGATCAATCATGTGGGAGCTAAAGAGCGATTTGCCGTTTTTTGAAAAAAAACGTTCACTGGCTGTAAGCAAGCCATCAATCCAAGGCAAAAGATTTTTGGCGCAGTGGTCTGTGTGTAAAATAACACAGGCACCATAAAGAGGAGCAAGTTCATGAATGTGTAATGCCCCGGCAATGGCTCCGGCAATGGCTGCTTGCTGATTTTCATTTGAGAGCCCTTTTCCAGCATTGAATTGGGCGCCTCCATTGGAAAACTGAATAATAACAGGACTGTTTAGTTCTGCGGCCGTTTCAAGCACTGAGTTAATGGTGTTATTTCCGGTGACATTTACTGCCGGAAGGGCAAATTTTTTTTCTTTTGCTAGGGCAAAAACTTCTTGGACTTGTCTGCCAGTGAGCACACCAGCAGGAATAGTATTTTTCATTCAAATTGGTTTGTGGCAAAAGTATTAAACTTTTTGATTTTAAAAAGGATAATTGATTCCGATATTAAAAACAGCTTTTCGAAGACTCATGTCAGTACCCCAACGCTCGCTTTGGGGTAGGGCTGGGTTATAGGTCTTAAAACCAGTGTCAAAACGAATTACAAAAAAATCAAAATCATAGCGTAATCCAATGCCTGTTCCAAGTGCCAATTCAGATAGATCTTGCCACCCTTCAAAGCGCATTGCAGGGTCTTCTATAGCATCCCAAAGGTTCCAAATATTACCCAAATCTGCAAAAAAAGCACCATTGAGAGATGCAATTAAAGGGAAACGATATTCTAAGTTAAAGGCAAGTTTAAAGTTAGCTTCATTAAACTCATTAATGTTACTGCTGCTCCCTGGCCCTAATTTGTATGCCTTCCAAGCTCTGTTGTCATTAGCACCGCCCGAAAAAAAAGATCGAGTAAAGGGAATATCATTTGCATTGCCATAGGGAATGGCAATACCTCCAAAAAAATGGAAAGCCACAATGCGCTGTCTTCCTACTCTCCAGTGTTTTATAAAGTCTAGTTCCGTTTTTACATATTGTGAGGGAGAAACCCCATTAAATGCAACACTTTGGGGTGTGAGTTGTTCTTCGCTTTTTAGGAGAAAATTATTTAAAAGTAATCCTACCCAATCGGTTTTCCAGCGCAATTGATAAAAGGTCTCGTCAAAAATATTTTCTTGACTGTTGCTACTAAAACTAAAGGAAGACCCTAAGATTAGGTTGTTTGCTGTGAGCCTGTTCCATCGTTCTTGCACTCCATTAACGGTTTTATAGATAGGACTATCTTTTACTATGGCAGTGTTTTCATTAAGTACGGCATCCATAAAAGCATTTGTTCCCTCAGGAATATTCAAGTTGTTGTTTGCATCCAACCATTTTTCGGGCAATTGCACCCCCGAAGCAATGCTATTTAAGCGATCATAGGAATTGCGATAGACATTAAAATAGTTTGAAATGTTCTGATTGTTCACAAATTCTAAATCGATTAGTTTAAATAGGAGTTGATTTCTGGTGTTGGGTTTCCAATCAAATTGATAAATTCCAGTAAAAAATTGTTTGTCTAAGCCAATATTTTTTTGATAGCTCGTGCCAATAATTAAATTGGTTTGTGGATGCATTATTTTGGGGACAAGATCATTTTTAACCCAGGGCAATAAAATTCTAGGCACACTTAGTTTGGCATCAGAGCTAATCTCAAAAAGATTAAAAAAGCGATCCTGATCTTGAGCAATATCGCGGGAAGCACCTAGGTTTGTTTTTAAACCCAATTCTAATAAGGCAGCTCCTTTAAACACGTTTCGAATGCCTAAACCCCCGCCCAAACCAATACCAAAATCTTGTATATTGGAATGTGATAAATCCAGATCAAAATCAAGAGAAAAGCGTTCTTTTGGCGTTAGATAGACCAATGCTTTGAGGGCAGAAGAATCACTTTTTATGGGCGTATAGGTGATGCTTGGATATTTAAAATTTTTCAGATTTGTAAAATAACGATAGGTGGCTGTTCGCTCTTCTTCACTATATGGCTTCTTTTGTTGAATCATAATGCCAGAAGTAAGGGCACGAGGATTGTACTTTAATTTTCCTTGAGAGAAAATAGTATAACCGTCATATTGTAAAGAGTCTGAAAATTGTTGAAACGGATTACCGTCTTGTAGATTATTAACATAAATATTTATTTTGTCTACCGTATTGATTTGGTAGGGAATAGTTCTAAGTGTATCGTTGATGCGGGAGGTAGGATTTTTAACTTCAACTGTTATTGGAATAGTTAGGTCTTTTCCTGTACTGTCAATGGCTGCTATGAATTTTAAGCTGCTTTGTTGAAAATTATATACCCCATTATTTTTAAAAAGAGTGATGAGTCGGTCTTTTTCTTTATCAAAGTTTTGCACCTCAAAAGGGGCTCCTGGTTCAATCCACTGTTGTTCTTTGTTTTTTTTATAAAGCGTTTGTATGGCCTCACTCTCGGCTTTTAAATCAATGGAATCTATTCGGTATTTTTTTTGCGGATTAATTTGATAAATCAGAGCAATTTTTTGGTCTTCTAAAGGCATTTTTTTTGTGGTAACGCTATGGCCAAATCATTTTCCAGCGTTGGAGGTTCACCTACTTTTTTGAGCCATTGATGAAATTTGACCACATTTCTCTCAAGTGCAAAGATTTGTTTTTCAGAAAGCCATTTACTCATTCTGTTTTTTCGATTAGGTTTTTTCTCAACCCATTGCTGAAACAATACTTCTGGATTGGGATGTGCTCTTTCAAATAGGAATAAGCGCAGGGGCACGCCTAAAATACGACTGTTAGGTTGGGTGGTAAGTAACAAGTTTACAGGATCATATTTAACCTCAATGGAATTATGTAAAATTCTATTTTCAACAACAATGCGTTGGGAATCTTTCCAATTTCGATGCACCATACATCCCTCAAGAAATAGACCTAGAGAAAAAAGAATGATTAATTTTGTTATTTGGTGATTCAACGCATGGGTGATTAACGTTCAAAAATAATTCTTTTTTATGCTCTCCAACAAGCTACGCAAACAAATACAACAACTAAAGCTCAAAAAGTATAGAAAGCAAAGTGGACTTTTTGTGGCTGAAGGGGAAAAAGTAGTGCACGATTTGTTAGCGGCGCAATTTACTGCTCAAACACTTTTAGCAACAAAGTCTTATTTGGATATAGAGACCACACAGATTTCCAAAGAACAAATGCGGTCAATTACGCATTTTTCAAATGCTAGTTCACTTTTGGGAGTATTTCAAATCCCTTCTTCAAAAAAAAGCCCTCCAACTTCCTTTCATTTGGTGTTAGACCAAATTAAAGATCCTGGAAATTTAGGAACACTCATTCGATTATGTGATTGGTATGGGCTGGCTGATTTAGTTTGTAGCCCAGATAGTGTAGATGCTTATAACCCCAAGGTGGTGCAAGCCAGTATGGGCTCAATAGCAAGAGTTCATGTGCATAATATTCCTTTAGAAAACCATCTGAATAGCTTAAAGGGGCGCATTTATTTTGCCCAGATGCAGGGTCAATCGGTGTATGAGGCACAGTTGCGTCCAACCACTGGCGCCTTGGTGTTGGGGAGTGAATCGCATGGCATTTCTCCAACACTTAATACCATTACGCATCAAGGGCTTACTATCCCAAAACAGAATCAAGAAGAGATGGGTGTTGACAGCCTCAATGTGGCTGTTTCCGGAGCCATTTTATTACATGAATTCTTTAGGTTCTATGCTATTCAAAAGTAAAATTAATGGCAAAACCTCTGCTGAGCATTTTGCTCACTTTTCCTGTCCACGGGCTGTTGGGGTCATAGTCGGGTAACATTTCGTTTTGCATAGAAAAAATCCCTCTAATAGAAGGTGAAAATTTGAAATAAACCAAATAGAAGTCAAAACCCAATCCCAATTCATAATTCAAATTATTGGATGTGGTTCGAAATACATTGCTTCGGTTGTCATCTCTGTTTTTGGCGT
>JBMYZB010000088.1:0-7213 GCA_049609945.1 Flavobacteriaceae bacterium | reverse complement strand
TGGCACTCGCATTTTCAAATTTACAAATACCGGTGATGCGCCACTAGAAATTAAAGATGCCAAATCTTCTTGTGGATGCACTGTACCTAAAAAACCGGAAGCCCCTATTGCTCCTGGAGACACAGGTGAGATTGTGGTGCGCTATGACACTAAAAACAGAGTAGGTCAATTTAGAAAAACCATTACCCTAACAACCAATATTGAAAATCAGCCAATGGTGGCGCTCAAAATTAAGGGAAATGTGTTGCCTAAGACAGACTAAAGTGCTACGGCATAACTTCATTTTCTAAAAATTTTAGCACCTTTGCGTCTTAATTAATAAGGATGCCACAGTTATCAAAAAAAGGCCTAGAACTGCCTGCTTCGCCCATTAGAAAACTAGTGATTCACGCTGATGCATCCAAAGAAAAGGGTGTTGAAGTGCTTCACTTAAATATTGGACAACCTGATATTGAAGCACCTGAAAACGCCATGCAAGCTGTTTTGGATGCCCAATTAAAATTGCTTCCCTATGGAATGTCACAAGGCTCCTTAAGTTACAGAACGAAACTCTGTAAATACTACAAGAAACACCAAATTGAAATTGTTCCTGATGATATTTTAGTGACCACTGGCGCCAGTGAAGCACTTTATTTCTGCCTTAACCTTATTTGTAATGCTGGTGATCAGGTAATTATTCCAGAACCCTTCTACGCCAACTACAACGGCTTTGCAAGTACCGCAAGTGTGGATGTGGTGCCAGTGGTGTCTGACTTTACTGATCAATATGGATTGCCCCCCATTGAAAAAATCAAAGAAAAAATTAACGTAAAGACCAAAGCTATATTGTTGTGCAACCCCAGTAACCCAACGGGTTATGTGTATGGGAAAGAAGATATTGAGGCATTAGGAAATTTAGTTGTAGAAAAAGACATTTTCTTAATAGTAGATGAAGTTTATAGAGAATTTATCCATAACGGAGACCCGCATTATTCTGTACTGTGTAACTCTCTATGGCGTGAACACTCAATCATGATTGATTCTGTTTCTAAACGCTACAGTATGTGTGGGGCAAGGGTGGGTTGCATGGTTTCACGCAATAAAAAACTCCTGACACAAGCCCTTAAATATGCCCAGTTACGGTTGTCTCCACCAGCCTATGCGCTCATTGCTAGTGAGGCTGCTCTTGATGCCCCAGATTCTTATTTGGAACAGGTGGTGGAAGAATACCGCACCCGTCGTAACGTGATGATTGAGGCGTTGGAAAAGATTCCAGGGGTTCAAGTTTCTCATCCTATGGGTGCTTTTTATTGTATGGTCAAACTCCCCGTTAAAGATGCCGAAGACTTTTCTAGGTTTTTACTCACCGATTTTTCAGACCAAGGGCAAACTGTCATGCTTGCCCCTGCCCAAGGGTTTTATTCCACCCCTGGATTAGGTCAAAATGAAGTGCGCATTGCTTTTGTATTAAATGCATCCAAATTGATTCGTGCGGCTCAAATTTTAGAGAAAGCCCTCAATCTATATAACGTTTCTTCCTCCTAAATCCACTAATTCATGACAACCATCCAAAAAAATTATTCTTTAAAAGCGTATAATAGCTTTGGAATGGATGTCAAAACAAAAGGGTTTGCTCAACTAACTGATACGGCAGTTCTACCCGAATTGATTCGTGCAAATCCGTTTGAAAACCTTCTTATTCTTGGCGGTGGGAGCAACATTTTGTTCACCCGAGATTTTGATGGACTCATTCTACATTTGGCTAACAAAGGCATTCAAATAATTTGGGAAACCAACCAAAAAATAGGTCTTGAGATCCAAGCTGGAGAAAATTGGCATACATTGGTTTTGTGGTGCTTAAAACACCAATATGGCGGAATAGAAAATTTGGCTTTAATTCCAGGCCAAGTAGGTGCCGCCCCCATTCAAAACATAGGAGCCTATGGGGTGGAATTTGAATCCGTTTTTCATTCCTGTACTGTGCTTGATGTGGATAGCCTGCAAACCAAAGAATTATCAAAAGAAGACTGCAAACTGAGTTATCGAAATTCCATCTTCAAAAATGAGGCTAAAGGAAAATATATCATTCTTTCTGTTCAAATAGCACTTCACAAATCTCCCCACCCACTCCATCTGGAATACGGAGCCCTAAAAAATCAAATAACAACTGCTAACCCCACCATTGAAGATGTGGCTCAGGCCGTTATGGCCATCCGCAAAGCAAAACTTCCAGACCCTGAAATCTTGGGCAATGGAGGTAGTTTTTTTAAAAATCCAGTGGTTACAGAAAATCATTTCACAACTCTACTTAAAGAATATCCAAACCTACCTCATTTTGACCATCCTGACGGATATAAACTACCCGCAGCATGGTTAATTGACAAACTCGGATTTAAAGGATACCGCAAAGGGCCTGTGGGTGTTCACGAAAAGCAAGCTTTAGTGCTGGTGCACTATGGTGGCGGGACTGGAGCTGAACTTGTGACATTGGCACAAACCATAGAAGATAAAGTATTAAATACATTTGGCATTCGGCTGGAGCGTGAGGTGAATGTGCTTTAATCTATTCCTTGTTTTTTGAATCGATGACGAGGGTCACAGGACCATCATTAGTAAGGTCAATTTGCATATCGGCACCAAATTTTCCTGATAGCACTTCACGCCCTAGCCCCATGGTGGCCTGCTGCAAAAACAATTCGTAAAGAGGGGTGGCATGTTCGTGTTTGGCCGCACCCAGGTAAGAAGGCCGATTTCCTTTTTTTGTGGCAGCCATAAGCGTAAATTGGCTTACAATAAGCACACTGCCTGCTGCATCTTTCACCGAGCGATTCATAACACCGTGGCGGTCATTAAATATGCGTAGGTGCACCATCTTATTCACCAACCAAAAAACATCTTCTTCTGTATCCTCGTGTGTGATGCCCAATAACACCACCAACCCAACTCCCATGGTTTTTTCTTCTAGCCTGTCTATGGTAATTTTAGCTTTCGTAACTCGTTGTATAACAATACGCATTACATTCTATAGGTTGAATCTTCTTCTAATAATTGTTTGTAACTCACATAGCGTGAGGTGGCAATTTGTCCTTTCTCTAATCCTTTCAGCACCCCGCAATCAGGTTCTTGAAGGTGACGACAATTGTGATATTTGCACTCTCGAGCTGCCTTCATAAATTCAGGAAAATAGTGGGTTATTTCCCCCGGAGCTATATCCACCACACCAAAACCTTTAATACCAGGGGTGTCAATAAGTTTGATGGAAGTGTCTAAATCATACATTTCAGTGAAAGTGGTGGTGTGCTGCCCTTGCATGTGTTGTGAAGATATGGCTGCCGTTTTTAAATTTAAGTCCGGTGCTAGGGCATTGATTAAAGTGGTTTTGCCCACCCCACTGTGCCCTGAAATCATACTCACTTTGTTTTGCATCAGTGCATGAACTTCTTTTATCCCTTTTTTTTGAGCGGCCGATAGCAAAAGCGTGGTATATCCAATTTTTTCATAAACCGCTCGAAGGGTATCTACCTCTAAAGCCTCATTGGAAGTGTAGGTGTCTGTTTTATTAAAGAGTAATACCACCGGAATTTGATAAGCCTCAGCAGCCACCAAAAAACGATCAATAAAGGGCGTGTGTGTGGGGGGCTCTTTTAAGGTAACCAATAAAAAAGCTTGGTCAATATTAGCGGCAATTATATGGGTTCGTTTAGACAGATTGACCGATTTTCTAACGATCCCATTCTTACGCTCTAGAATTTCAGAGATAGTGCCAGTAGGAGACTCGCTTTTGGGATCAACTTCGAAAAGAACATTATCTCCCACAACCACAGGATTGGTACTTTGTATGCCTTTTAGCCGCAACTTTCCAACCAATCGACAGTCATAAAACATATTATTGGCTTTTACACTATACCAACTCCCCGTGGATCGATAAACTATACCTTGTTTCATCTGCGCTACAAAGTAACTACTTTTTAGTCATTTCACTTTTTATTAGCCCCATTTACTGGTCAAAACAAGGGCTAAGTTGTATCTTTGCAAAAAAGAATTTGATGGCCCAAAAAACCCTTTTAATGATTTTAGACGGGTGGGGAAATGCCCCTGACCCCAAGGTTTCTGCTGTAGATTTGGCAAACACACCCTTTATAGATAAATTATATAAAACCTATTCTCACAGCACCCTTCGCACGGACGGAGAACATGTTGGGCTTCCCAGTGGACAAATGGGAAATAGTGAAGTTGGGCATATGAATTTGGGTGCCGGGCGCATCGTATATCAAGACTTGGCCAAAATCAACAAGGCGGTCAAAGAAAATACCCTTAAAGAAGAACCTGTTTTTAAAGAGGCTTTGGCCTATGCGAAACAATACCATAAAAAAATCCATTTTTTAGGTTTACTCTCCAACGGTGGTGTGCATTCGCATATTAGCCATTTAGAAAATCTTTTAGAGGCCACAGGGGCTAGTGGTGTTCAAGATTTTTATGTTCATGCCTTTACAGACGGAAGGGATGTGGACCCGCATTCTGGGGTAGGATTTGTGCAACAAATTCAAGACAAAATGGCACAAACTGGAGGCAAATTAGCCTCCTTGGTGGGGCGTTATTATGCCATGGATCGAGATAAACGTTGGGAACGTATTCAAAAGGTTTATGATCTTTTGGTGCATGGAAAAGGAGTATCTAGTCAAGATTTGGCGGCCAGTTTAAAAGCCAGCTATGACAATAAGATTACTGATGAATTTGTGGAACCCCATTTTCTAGCCGATAAAGATCAAAATCCCGTGACCACCATCGGTGCCGATGATGTGGTCGTATTTTTTAATTTCCGAACCGATCGGGGACGCGAGTTGACTGAAGTTCTTTCTCAAAAAGCCTTTCCTGAATATGCTATGGAACCACTCCCTCTCCACTATATAACCTTAACAAATTACGATGAATCTTATCAGGGTGTGAAAGTTATTTTTGATAAAGAAAATTTGACTGGAACCTTGGGTGAAACACTTGCTAAGGCAGGCAAAACCCAAGTGCGCATTGCCGAAACCGAAAAATATCCACATGTTACCTTTTTCTTCAACGGTGGGCAAGAAACCCCTTTTGAAGGGGAAGATCGCATTTTGTGTCCCTCTCCCAAAGTAGCTACCTATGACCTCCAACCAGAAATGAGTGCTCCCCAAGTGCGTGATGCCATTGTGAAACGCATGCAACTTGAGGCACCCGACTTTATTTGTTTGAATTTTGCTAATCCTGATATGGTTGGACACACGGGAGATTTGAAAGCAGCCATTAAAGCCTGTGAAACGGTAGATCAATGTGCTCAAGCCGTGGTGCGGGCGGCCCTTGAAAAAGACTACGCCTGTCTCATTATTGCTGATCATGGCAATTGTGAAACCATGCGCAATACGGATGGCAGCCCCAACACTGCACATACCACCAATCCGGTGCCCGTTATTTTGGTAGATGCCAAAAAACGGAAATTAAAATCGGGCGTTTTGGCCAATGTAGCCCCCACCCTCTTGGAACTAATGGATATTCCCAAACCTATTGAAATGACCGCACAATCTCTTCTAGTACAATGAAAAAATTACTTCTTCTTATCGTTGGATTGACTTTGTTTGTAAATTGTAAACAAAAAGTCCCTTCGCAAAAAACACTACAACCCCTTCCGGCTAAACAGGTCTTTACCGAAAAAGGAGAACCCATGCTTTTAGGCCCAATTAACCGAGCCAACCTTGCCGATTCAATCTATGCTGCCTGGTTTAAAGAAAGTTATGATTTTTATCGCATTCCCGAAAATTGGTCAAATAACCTGAAAATAGCCGCCCAAGACCTTGAGTTAGTCATTTTTATGGGCACTTGGTGTGAAGATACCCAACGGGAATTAGGAGGGATATTCAAACTTATTGATGCCTTAGAAATTTCGGAGGAACAAATCAGTATGTTTGCCCTAACCGAAGATAAAGACAGTGCAGAGGGCTTTGAAAAACCGTATGAAATTATTAATATTCCTACTGTTATTTTCAAAAAAGAAGGCGTTGAAATAAATCGTATAGTGGAACTCCCAGTAGAAACTCTGCATGAGGATATACAAAAAATTTTAACCGGATTGCCCTACCAAAACGCCTACGATTTTTAAACTCACCGCATGAACATAAAAACTCCGGAAGAAATTGAACTGATGTATCAAAGTGCCCAGATTGTATCGAAAACTTTGGGTATGCTGGCCGGTGAAATTAAACCGGGTGTAACTACCCTAAAATTGGATCAATTGGCCGAGACCTTTATTCGTGACCACGGAGCCGAACCTGGCTTTTTAGGCCTTTATGATTTTCCCAACACCCTCTGTGTGAGCCCCAATGCGCAAGTGGTACATGGCATTCCTAATAAAACTCCCCTACAAGAGGGCGATATACTATCCGTAGATTGCGGTGCATATAAAAATGAATTTTATGGAGATCATGCCTATACGTTTGCTGTGGGTGAAATTTCGCCCAAAACGAAACAACTTTTAGACGTGACCAAAATTTCGCTCTACAAAGGCATTGGTCAATTTAGAGCAGGTAAACGTATTGGTGATCTGGCCCATGCCATTCAATCCTATACCGAATCTTTTGGTTATGGGGTGGTGCGTGAATTGGTGGGACACGGCCTGGGCAGAGAGATGCACGAAGCCCCAGAAGTGCCCAATTATGGGCGAAGAGGGTTTGGCAAAAAATTTCAAGATGGCATGGTGCTTGCCATAGAACCGATGATCAACCAAGGCACCCGAAAAATAAAACAACTCCCCGATGGCTGGACTATCTTAACCGCAGACGGAGCCCCTAGTGCCCATTTTGAACACAATGTTGCCCTGATTAATGGCGAACCGCGTTTGCTATCTACCTTTCGCTATGTTTATCAAGCCCTTGGCATTTCTTCGGATGAAGAAGAACCCTATTTGTATCAACCATGAAATGGCTGCTCCATTTTTTTCCACGTCCCATTCTCATTCGCTTGAGTTTACAGTTTCGACCACTACTCAAATGGTGGTATAGAGGCACGCAATTTACCGATCCGATTGACAGCAGTGGTTATCGAAAATTTTTACCCTATGGTTATGGAAAAACACTACGGCCCAATGCTCTTTGTCCCGGCACATTGTCTTTAGAACGCCATCGCCTGCTTTGGTTGTATTTAAAACAGCACACCTCATTTTTAACCCAATCTTTAGCTGTGTTGCATGTGGCACCAGAACAGGTATTTT
>JBMYZB010000087.1:0-7396 GCA_049609945.1 Flavobacteriaceae bacterium | reverse complement strand
ATAGCCAACTTACATTTTTGGGTCTAGAGAGCCACCTCAAACATTTTAGCAGTGGATTGATAAAAATGAACAGCCTGATGTATTTTCTGGTGCATATAGCTTTGATCCTTTATGCTATCAAACAAAATTTAAAACGTCGGTTGGAAATATGAAAGGGCATTATAAAATTATACTCGCTGCTGGTATAGCAATCATTCTTCTAATGCTGTTTCGCATTCTCCCAGGGGCAATTGATTTAACTGTAGATCAAAGACACCAACTCTCAAAAAGCACAATTGCTAAACTAGAATCACTTAATGCCCCCATCCGGATTGATGTTTTCTTAGCTGGAAAGCTGCCCGCTCAATACCAACATTTTAGGGCTTCTGTTGAAGATCTATTGAATAATTTTTCTCAACACACAGACCATTTGTACATAAATTTTATAGATCCGTTTGAACAATCAAATCCGGAGACCATTGTAGAAGAAATGGAAGCCTTTGGGCTGCTACCTACCTATGTGAATGAGAATAATTCAAGCATCAATAAAGAAACTGTTCTTTTCCCATGGGCCATTATAAATCAACAAGAAAAATCAATTCGAGTGGGATTGCTCAAAAAAAATTTGGGAGACACACCAGAACAAATTCTGCTGCAATCTCTTCAGCAATTGGAGTTTCAGTTTATGGATGGACTAGAACAAATTACACTTAAAGAGAAGCAAAACATTGCCTTTTTAACTTCCCACAAGACCTCCTCTCCTATCTATTTGGCTGACTGGGTTCAGAGTCTTCAGTCCTACTACAATGTGGCATCATTTGACCTTAAAGCGAAAGAACTTAAACCCGCACAAACCTTAACCAATTTAAGTCGATTTGGGCTTTTGGTGGTATCCAATCCCAAAGAGAGCTTTTCAATTGAAGAAAAATATATTTTAGATCAATATCAAGTGCAAGGGGGTGCCCTGTTGTGGTTAGTGGATGGCATTGCCCTTGACGAAAACCAGTTGATGACCAAAGAAGAGGGAGCCCTTTTGCAACCCAATCTTATTGGCTTAGACGATTTCTTTTTTAATAATGGTATTCGAATACAATCAAATCTTCTCAAAGATTTATATTGTGCTCCATTAATATTGGCAAGAGGTGAGGTCAAAAATGTTCAATATTTACCTTATCCATGGCCTTATTTCCCCCTACTAAAAGCCGATCCAAATCACGCCATAGGTAAAGATTTGGGGAGTGTATGGTTGCGCTATACCTCGTTCTTAGATACCTTAGCCAATGGGCTTGAAAAAACAGTGCTATTACAATCCTCTCCACTTACACAAACCAAAGGATTTCCCTCAACAATACAACTCAGTGAAGCTGGAAAAAAATTAAATCCAGTTGATTTTAAAGGATCGCAAAAACTATTGGGTGTTCTTTTAGAGGGACAGTTTGAGTCTCTCTTTAAAAACAGAATTAAGCCCTTTGAACTAAAAAATCCCAAACAAAACGGATTTTCAAAATCTATTGTCCTAAGCGATGGAAATTTTGGAGAAAATCAATTGGATGATGGAGTTCCTTTAGCCTTAGGATTTGACAAATGGTCTGCTAATTTTTATGATAATAAATCACTATTAATGAATAGTGTTCATTATTTGGTTGGTTTTAAAAATTTAGTAGAAATGCGTAATAAGAATTTTGAATTACTTTTTTTAGATCCCATTAAAGTGGATCAAAAGGCCTCCTTTTGGAAGCTATTGCTGCTGCTCGTACCTCTTGGCTTTTTGATTCTTTTGGGTCTTTTAAATCGATTGCTTCTTAATAAACAACAAACCTAAAGACTGTTGATAAGTTTCTTTCCTAAATCAAAGCATTTAAAATATCTTTGAAACAAAGAGATACCATGAAGTTTATTGTTTCCAGTGCCGCCTTGCTCAAAGAGTTGCAAATGTTGGGAGGAGTGTTAAATAATACCAATACACTTCCCATTTTGGATAATTTTTTGTTTGAAGTGAATCAAAACACTTTAACCCTCACCGCCTCCGATCTTGAAACTACTTTTTCAACTCAACTTAGTATTGAATCTGAAGACACTGGCACTCTTGCCCTTCCGGCAAAGATTTTATTGGATACGCTAAAAACGTTTCCGGAGCAACCCCTAACTCTAATCAAAACCGACCGTAATACGGTCGAAATTATAGCAAACAACGGAAAATATGCGGTGGCTTATGTAGAAGGAGGAGAATTTCCTAGAGCTGCTCATGTGCCTGATCCACAACAAACAAAAATTGATGGAGGCCTTTTGGCAGAAGCTATAAACGCAACGCTTTTTGCCAGTGGAAATGATGACTTACGCCCTGTGATGAGTGGTGTATTTTTTCAATTTTCAACCGAAGCATTAACCTTTGTGGCCACCGATGCTCATAAATTAGTAAAATATACTCGAAATGATCTATCTGCCGCAACCACTGCAGAATTTATCATGCCTAAAAAACCTCTCCAGTTGCTTAAAAGTATTTTAGCAAGCATGGCAGACGAAGTCACCATTGAGTATAACGAATCGAATGCACAATTTAGATTTGATAAATCGGTGTTAACCTGCCGATTGATTGATGGGAAATATCCAAATTATGAAGCTGTAATTCCTAAAGAAAACCCTAATCAAATGATTATTGATCGGGTTGCCCTTTTTAATTCGGTGAAACGGGTGAGCATTTTTTCTAATAAGACAACACACCAAATTAGACTCAAAATTGCAGGTGCCTCACTTCAAGTATCTGCGGAAGATTTTGATTACAGCAACAGTGCAGAAGAACAATTACACTGTGATTATCAGGGAGATGATATTCAAATTGGATTTAATTCTCGTTTTTTGATTGAAATGTTAGGCAACCTAACATCAGAACAGATTAAATTATCACTCTCCTTACCCAATCGTGCCGGATTAATAACACCAATGGACGGCATTGAAGAGGGAGAAGACATTACCCTGTTGGTAATGCCCGTTATGCTTAACAATCAATAACTGATTAAAAGTAAATTAACTTACCGAAATTGTTTCTGAAATCCTTTTATAGGTTCCATTTTCGAGTTTTTCTCGAATATCAGAAAACGCTTTAAGCGTAATATTTATATCTTCTAAGGAATGTGAGGCCGTTGGAATCAATCGCAATAAGATTAAACCTTTCGGAATAACGGGATACACAACAATAGAGCAAAAGATGCCATGATTTTCTCTGAGATCTTTTACCAAGGCCATTGCCTCAGGAATGCTCCCTTTAAGATAAACAGGTGTAACACAGCTTTGAGTGGTTCCTAAATCAAATCCTCTGTCACGCAATCCGCTTTGAAGCGCATCTACATTTTCCCAAAGTTTAGCCTTAAATTCTGGTCTTGATCGCATTAAATCTAAACGCTTTAAGACGCCTTTAACCAATTGCATTTGCAACGATTTGGCAAACATTTGCGAACGCATATTGTATTTCAAAAAATCAATAATTTCTTGATCGGCAGCAATAAAAGCACCAGTAGATGCCATTGATTTTGCAAAAGTGGCAAAATAAACGTCAATATCATCCTGAATACCTTGTTCAAAACCAGCTCCTTTTCCTTGTTCTCCAAGGGTGCCAAAGCCGTGGGCATCATCTACAAGAAAGCGGAAGTTGTATTTACCTTTTAAAGCAGCAATTTCTTTAAGACGCCCTTGTTCGCCACGCATTCCAAAAACACCTTCGGAGATCACCAAAATACCTCCACCGCTCTGCTGTGCTACCTTTGTTGCACGCTGTAGGTTTTTTTCTAAACTTTCAATATCATTATGCTTGTAGGTAAAGCGTTTTCCCATGTGCAAGCGAACACCATCAATAATACAAGCATGGGCATCCACATCGTAAACAATCACATCATTTTTAGAAACTAGAGTATCTATAGTGGAAAGGATGCCTTGATAGCCAAAATTAAGCAAATAAGCTGCCTGCTTATTCACAAAAGAAGCGAGTTCTTGTTCTAATTGCTCGTGAAGATGAGTGTGCCCAGACATCATTCTAGCCCCCATTGGATACGCTGCTCCATAGGCCTCAGCCGCCTCAACATCCACTTTCCGTACTTCTGGATGATTAGCTAAACCCAAATAATCATTTACACTCCAAGTGATTACTTCTTTGCCTTTAAATTGCATGCGGTTGCTTATGGGTCCCTCTAATTTAGGAAACACAAAATAGCCCTCCGCTTGATCGGCCCATTTTCCTAAGGGACCTTTGTTTTGAAGAATTTTATCAAATAAATCTTTCATTATTTTGACTCTCCGGTTTTTATGTATTCAATTTTTTGAGAAGTGTCATGGTTAGCATCAAAAAAACCTTGCTCTGACATCCACTTGTCGCTGTATATTTTGCTCATATAACGCGAGCCATGGTCGGGAAAAATAACCACCACAACATCGTCTTTCTTAAAATAATTTTCTTCTTCCAACTGATGAACAGCCTGCATGGCTGCACCAGATGTATAACCCACAAACATGCCCTCCATTTTAGTGGTGTTTCGGGCAGCATGTGCACTTTCTTCATCGGTCACTTTGACAAAAAAATCTATCTTGTCAAAAAGGGTAGCTGTCGGAATTAAGTTTTTACCTAATCCTTCTATACGATACGGATAAATTTCATTGGGATCTAACTCTTGGGTTTCATGGTATTTTTTTAATACAGAGCCATACGCATCAACCCCAATAATTTTCACCTCTGGATTTTGCTCTTTTAAATATTTTGCACAGCCAGAAATGGTTCCACCTGTGCCACTACAGGCAACTAGGTGTGTGATTTTACCATTTGTTTGATTCCAAATTTCCGGACCTGTAGAGCGATAGTGAGCTTCAATATTTAAATCATTAAAATACTGATTAATATATACCGATTCATTAATTTCTTCTTGTAATCTTTTTGCCACTTGATAATAGGATCTGGGATCGTCTGCAGCCACGTTGGCTGGGCAAACATGTACCAAAGCACCCATGGAACGTAGCATATTGATTTTATCAACTGACGACTTTGAACTTACTGCCAAAATGCAATTATATCCTTTTACCAAAGAGACCATAGCCAGGCTAAAGCCTGTGTTGCCTGAGGTGGTTTCTATGATGGTTGAATTAGGTTTTAGTAATCCTTTATCTTCTGCCGCTTCGATTATGTGGAGAGCAATTCTGTCTTTATTTGAGTGGCCTGGGTTAAAAGCTTCAAATTTAGCGTAAAACTTTCCTTTATATTTATCGACACTCTTATTGAGCTTTATCAGGGGTGTGTTACCTATCAGTTCTAAAATATTCTGATAGGAGTTCACATCATCTTTCATACCTTGTGTTTTGATAGAATTGATGTTGCAAATTTAAGTAAATTATTTTAGTCCAATTTTCCTTCAAAATTTAGTATAAAAACGAAATTTTTTGCCGTCTCTTTGAGTGCATCAAACCGACCTGAGTTTCCACTGTGTCCGGCCACCATGTTGGTATCTAAAAACAATACATTTTGATCTGTTTTCATGGTTCTCAATGTGGCCACCCATTTGGCTGGCTCCCAATATTGCACCTGAGAATCGTGATATCCAGCAGTTACATATAAATGAGGATAGGCTTGTGCTTTGATGTTGTCATAAGGAGAATAAGATTTCATATAGGCATAATAGGTCGGGTCATTTGGGTTTCCCCATTCATCATATTCAAAAGTGGTGAGAGGAATGCTTGCATCCAACATGGTGGTTACAACATCAACAAAAGGTACCGCAGCCACCACACTTTTATACAATTCTGGTGCTTCATTGATGACCACTCCCATTAATAAACCTCCAGCTGAGCCACCGTAGGCGTGTAAATGAGCAGCACTAGTGTAACCCGCTTCAATAAGGAACTTGGAAACATCAACAAAATCGTTAAATGTGTTTTTTTTGTTTAAGAGTTTACCATTCTCGTACCACTTTCTTCCCAAATATTCACCACCACGGATGTGAGCTATGGCATAAATAAAACCTCGATTCAACAAACTGAGTCGGGTACTAGAAAAACTGGGGTCAATGGTGGCACCATAAGATCCATAAGCGTATTGTAAAAGAGGGGTGTTTTTTCCTGGTTTGGTGTCTTTGTGATACACTATAGAAACAGGCACTTTAACTCCATCTCTGGCGGTGGCCCATAAACGTTTTTCTATATAATTTTCGGAGTCAAAAGTAGGATCTATCACCTCCTGTTTCTTTAGAAGTTTTTGTGTCTTTGTAATTACATCAAATTCATAAGTACTGTTGGGTAATACCAAAGAGGTGTGCCCATAACGATATTGGGTTGTATCAAAATTAGGATTGTAAGCTCCATATAATGTATAGGTTTCTCCGGCTATGGGAATAATAAAATCTTCTAAACCATCCCATTTCACAACCCGTAATTGAGAAAGCCCATTGGTACGTTCTGTAATTACATAAAAGTCTTTGAAAATTTCTACGTCCTCTAATAATACAGCATCACGGTGGGGAATTACGGTTTCCCAATTGTCTTGTGATGGTTTATTGATGGGGGCTTTTACCCATTCAAAGTTGGTGGATTCCTTATGATTGGTAAGTATATAAAAATGATCTTCAAATTGACTTACTTGATATTCTAAACCCCGTATTCGTTTTTGAATAACTTGGAATGAAGACAGCGGAGCATCTGCTTTAATAAATTGATATTCTGTAGTTAACGTGCTGTGAGAACTAATAAATATATAGTCTCTAGATTTGGAAGCGTTCACATAGGTTGAAAAGGTTTCATCTTCTTCAAAATAAACTAAAAAATCTTCTTGCTTTGGGGCTTTAATGTTGTGCCTGTAAACAGCTTCAGTGCGAAGGGTGTTAGGGTTTTTATGCATATAAAAAAGATGCTCACTATCAGCTGCCCATGTACTGCCTCCAGTTGTATTTTCAATTTTGGTGGCTAGGCTTTTTTCAGATACAAGGTCTTTTACATAAAGCGTATATTTTCTTCTAGACTGAGTATCTATACCATAGGCCACTTTTTCATTATCTGGACTCACATTTAACCCAACCAGCCGAAAATAATCATTCCCTTGGGCTAGTATATTACAATCCAAAAGAATTTCTTCAGTTGCAGTTAAAGAATCCTTTTTTCGGGTGTATATGGGATATTGTTTGTTTTTTTCAAAACGTGTAACGTACCAATAGCCATTATAAAAATAAGGAACAGAACTGTCATCTTCTTTGATACGGGCCTTCATTTCTTCAAACAAATCATTTTTAAAAACTTCTTGTTCAGCAGTCATTTTTTGATAGTAATCATTTTCACGCTCCAAATAATCGATAACTTCTGGATTATTACGTTCTTTTAGCCAGTAAAAAGGGTCTAAACGAATATCGTCATGAATTTTATGTTGATGTGGAATTTGATCTGCTTTGGGCGG
>JBMYZB010000086.1:0-7400 GCA_049609945.1 Flavobacteriaceae bacterium | reverse complement strand
AACAAAATATAGGCTACAACCAAATAACCAACAAAATAGCCTATGACAACTTGAAGATAGCTAAATTGAGATGCTTCTACCCAGCCGGGTACAGAAATAAAAGTAACGCCAGACAAAGAAGCACCCACCATACCAAAAGCAACCAAATACCATGGAGAAGATTTATTAGCAGTAAAAAATGTTTGGTTACTCCCTTCTTGGGCTGTAAATTTTGCTATGACTACCAAGAGCAAAAAATAACCCAAAACCAAAGACAAAATAAAAGCAGGTGTTATCATAAATCCTTTTCGAAGTAAAGGTACAAAACAAAAGCAATCTAAATATTTGTATTTTTGAGCCATGGAATTCCCTTCAAAATTGCTTGAAAATGCTGTGTATCAAATTGCACAATTGCCTGGTATTGGCAAACGAACTGCACTGCGTTTGGCACTTCATATATTAAGAAAACCCGAAACTTATGCGAAAGATCTTGGGGAGGCACTTTCTGATTTGCGAAGTGCTGTGGTGTATTGTGAACATTGCCATAATATTTCAGATCTGCCCCTATGTGAAATTTGCAGTAATCCCAAACGAAATAAAAAGTTGCTTTGTGTGGTAGAAGATGTACGCGATGTAATGGCAATAGAAAACACAAACCAATACAATGGAATGTATCATGTTCTGGGAGGGCTGATTTCACCAATAGACGGCATAGGCCCACAAGACTTAAATCTTCCCAGTTTAATCCAGAAAGTGGCCTCCAAAAACCTTGAAGAAGTTATTTTTGCCCTTAGTTCTACCGTAGAAGCGGACACCACCAATTTTTATATTTTTAAACAAATTGAATCCTATGGTATTACCACCTCAACCATTGCAAGAGGAATTGCCGTGGGCGATGAATTGGAATATGCTGATGAGGTTACGTTGGGCCGAAGTATTTTAGCCAGAGTTCCTTTTAACAATGGTGTTTCTTAATTGGACAAATCCCCCTCCAAATATTTACCCCCTTTGGCACCTATTTTTTTGATACTTTTGCACAACAACAGCAACTATGGCACTTTATCAAGTTAGATTACCTCGAATGGGCGAAAGCGTTGCAGAAGCTACCATCACCAAATGGCTTAAGGCGGTGGGGGATTCCATTGCGCTAGACGAAGAATTGGTTGAAATAGCTACTGATAAAGTAGATTCTGATGTTACGGCAGAAGTGGCCGGTATTCTCAAAGAACAGTGCTTTAAAGAAAATGAAGTGGTTGCTGTAGGAGCCGTACTAGCAGTAATTGAAACGGAGGGTGATTTGCCTGAACATCTCACGGTAAACCCTGAAGGTCAGACACAAAATGAAATTGAGCTCCCATCTCAAGCCGAAGAAAGAGCAGTTGTTTCTGAAGTGGCAGCCACAATCACTGAAGAAATAAAAACCCTCAGTATCCCAACAGCCAATCAAGAACCCCAAAAACAAAGATATTTTTCTCCTTTGGTGCGTAATATTGCTAAGGCCGAGAAAATCTCCATAGAAGAATTACAAACACTTCAAGGTACTGGTAAAAATGGTAGAGTAACCAAAAAAGACATTTTGGTTTATGTGGAACAACGCCAAAGCAATTCAAATCTTGAGAAAACACAAACCTTAAAAGAAGTTTATGCTTCTCCTAAAATTGAAATTAGTCAAGCCAAAGAAGACCGTATTCACGAATTAAGTCGTACTGAAAAACTCATTTCTGATCATATGCAAATGAGTTTAAAGACTTCGGCTCACGTGCAATCTTTCATTGAGGCAGATGTGACTAACTTATGGGAATGGCGCGAAGGTGTTAAAGATTCTTTTTTTAAACAAGAAGGTGCCAAGCTCACCTTTACTCCGCTATTTATGATGGCTGTTATCAAGGCCTTACGCGATTATCCACAGTTGAACAGCAGTGTCTCAGGCGATACGGTAATTTTTAAGAAAAACATCAATTTGGGTATGGCCACTGCCTTGGACGACGGTAATTTGATTGTTCCAGTAATAAAAAATGCAGATCACCTCAATTTGGTAGGTTTGGCAAAAGTGGTTAATGATCTGGCTGAAAGAGCTCGGATCAATCAACTCAAACCCGATGAGGTGCAAGATGGCACCTACACAGTAACCAATATTGGTAATTTTGGGTCGCTTATGGGCACACCTATTATTAATCAGCCTCAAGTAGGTATTTTGGCTATTGGAACCATTTTAAAAACTCCTTCTGTGATTGAAACCCCCGATGGAGATTTTATCGGTATTCGCCGAAAAGTAATACTCTCCCACAGTTATGATCACCGCATTATTAATGGTGCCACAGGAGGCTTATTTGTGAAACGTGTGGCCACTTATCTTGAAAATTGGAAAGAAAAACTTCCTTATTAAATTATTTTTATGGCCATTGAACTCACCCGACCACTATGCTTTTTTGACCTAGAAACCACAGGTGTAGATATTTCTAAAGATCGTATTGTGGAAATGGCAGCCATCAAATTGCACCCAGATGGCAGCCAAGAAGAACGGCTTTGGTTGGTCAACCCCGAGCAACCCATTCCACCAGAAGCATCTGCTGTCCATGGTATTACAGATGAAAAAGTGGCCCATGAACCCACTTTTAAAGAGCGTTCGCAAGAAATTTATGCCTTTGTTAAAAATTGCGATCTAGCCGGTTTTAATTCCGACCGTTTTGACATTCCTCTTTTTGTGGAAGAACTGCTGAGGGCAGAAATAGACTTTGATTTTAAAAACGTAAAATCAGTAGATGTACAAAATATTTTCCATAAAATGGAGCAACGCACCCTCTCAGCAGCGGTTCAGTTTTATTGTAATAAAAATTTAGAAAATGCCCATTCGGCAATGGCCGATACACAAGCCACACTTGATGTTTTAATGGCTCAATTGAATCGTTATGAAACGCTAGAACCTCAAGTTGAAGCGTTAAGTGCATTTAGTTCCAGAAGAAAAACAGCCGATTTTGCTGGTTTTGTGGTGTATGATAAAAACGGTAATGAGTGTTTTGGTTTTGGAAAATATAAGGGCAAAAAAGTGATTGAAATACTCGATAAAGAACCTGGCTATTTTGGTTGGATTATGAATGCCGATTTTCCCCGTTACACAAAAAAAGTATTAACGGAAATCCGATTGCGTGGGCTTAATTCTAAAGATCAATAAGCCGTGAAGATCATTTGTGTGGGGCGAAACTATGCCGAGCATGTGGCAGAATTAAAAAACGAAAAACCACAAGAGCCGGTTTTGTTTCTGAAACCAGATACCACCTTGATCCAAAAAGGACAGCCTTTTTTTATTCCTGCCTTTACCGAAACTATTCATTATGAAGTTGAGGTGCTGGTTAAGATTGATCGTATTGGAAAACACATACAACCTCAATTCGCACCCAAATACTATAACGAAATTGCTTTGGGTATTGATTTTACAGCACGGGAGTTACAACAGGAATTAAAAGCCAAAGGTTTGCCTTGGGAAAAAGCCAAAGCTTTTGATGGCTCTGCTCTTGTGGGGCAATGGATTTCCAAAGAAACAATACCCTCCGTAAAAGCCCTATCTTTTTCACTCCATAAGAACGGAACCAAAGTGCAAGAGGCCACCACAGCCCAAATGCTGTGGAACATTGATCATCTCATTGCTTATTGCTCTACTTTTTTCACCCTTAAAATAGGCGATATTCTATTTACGGGAACTCCAAAGGGGGTGGGTGCTGTGGCTCGGGAAGACGTTTTTGTGGGCACCTTAGAAGGAAAAGAAAATTTTAGAATTAAGATCAAATAATGGATGAAGGCAGAATTAATAACTATTGGTGATGAAATTTTAATTGGTCAAATTGTGAATACCAATGCTGTTTTTTTAGCAAAGGCCCTTAATAAAATTGGTATTGAAGTGGTTCAAATCACGAGTATTGCCGACACACCACAAGCCATTATTGAGGCCTTGGAGGCTTCTAAGAATAGAGCACAGTTGGCACTCATCACGGGTGGTTTGGGTCCCACCAAAGATGATGTGACAAAGCATGCTCTATGTACTTATTTTGATGATGAATTGGTCGAGAAGCCTGATATTTTAGCCCATATAGAGGCTATTTTTAAGAAATATGTGACCACCCCTATCCAAGAAGAAAACCGAAAACAAGCCTTATTACCCGCTAAAGCTCGTATTTTTAAGAATCATCACGGTACCGCTTCGGGTATGTGGTTTGAAGAAAAAAATCGCGTTGTGATTTCCCTCCCTGGGGTACCCTTTGAAATGAAGGCCTTGATCAACGATCAAGTTATTCCGGCTCTAAAAGACCATTTTGAAAGGCCCTACATTCTTCATAAAACGGTAATGACCTATGGCTTGGGTGAAAGTGCCATAGCCAATAAAATAGCTGCTTGGGAAGAGGCCTTACCGGAGAATTTAAAGTTGGCCTATCTGCCCAATTTGGGAAAAGTACGGTTGCGTCTTTCAGGTAAAGGGCAGCATGAACAACTTTTGCAAGATGCAATGGAAAATGAAATAGCAAAGCTATACCCACTCATTGGTGATATTATTGTGGGTATAGAAGGAGAAGCCACTTTGGAAGAACAGTTGCAAGATCGTTTTGTGGCTACTGGGCATACCTTGTCGGTGGCAGAAAGCTGCACTGGTGGACAAATTGCACAACGACTAACGGCCATTCCTGGAGCATCAACCTATTTTAAAGGGGGCGTAGTGGCTTATCACACCCAAGCTAAAATAGATCTTTTGCAGGTGCCAGAAACCCTTATAAGTAACTATTCGGTGGTGAGTGAGCCGGTAGCAAAAGCCATGGCAGAAGGGGCACTTAAGCAGTTTAAAACCACTTATGCCTTGGCCACTACTGGTAATGCTGGCCCCACAAAAGGCGATTCTCCTGCTGAGGTGGGCACAGTTTGTATTGCCCTAGCCTCAAAAAAAGAGACTCAAACCTTCACTTTTTCAATGGGTAATCACCGAGAACGAGTGGTCCAAAAGACAGTAAACAAATCCTTGGAGTTATTGTTTAAAGAAATGATAGTTTAATCTATCTGTTTTAGTTGCTTTTTAATTTCTTCAATGGTTTCCTCATTATCTACGCCCAAACCTTCTCGTTGATGAACCAGTTCACCTTGTGGATTAAAAACACTTATGATGTTAGAATGGCTAAAATCCATAGGAGTTTTTTTTTATACTTCACGGCCAGAGTTGAGAAAGCGAAAGATCAAAAATGTTAGAAAGAACCAAAAAAGCAGAGGGTTGATTTGAGGGCATAATGAAATTAGGTTTTATGTTTTAAATTTACTGAAAGTTTCTTTGTTTCTCCCGCAAAAAGATTAAATTTGCAGCCACATAAAAAATAAAGAAGATGTCTAAAGTATGTGAAATTAGTGGCAAGAAAGTAATGTTTGGTAACAATGTGTCGCATGCCTTAAACCGCACCCGTCGTCGTTTTGACGCCAACATTATCAAAAAACGTTTTTTCTTACCAGAAGAAAACCGTTGGATCACTTTAAATATTTCTGCTGCAACCTTAAAGACAATTAACAAAAAAGGCATTACTGCTGTTTTAAAAGAAGCTCGTCAAAAGGGCACCTATAAAGGCTAAGTCATGGCAAAAAAAGGAAATCGCGTACAGGTAATTTTGGAGTGTACAGAACACAAAGATTCGGGAATGCCCGGCACTTCACGCTATATTACCACTAAAAATAAAAAGAACACCCCCGAGCGTTTGGAGGTTAAGAAATTTAACCCCATTTTGAAAAAAATGACGGTTCATAAAGAAATCAAATAATCATGGCAAAGAAATCAGTAGCAACCTTGCAGACAGGGTCTAAAAGATTGACCAAAGCAATTAAAATGGTAAAAAAAGGCGACAGCCAATCATACAGCTTTGTAGAAACCATTATTCCGCCAGACATGGCCAACGAATGGTTAGACAAACAATAAATAAGATATTTCGTTAAAGAAAGCTACTTTTAGAGTAGCTTTTTTTATTTTAGGAGGGTATGGGTATTTTAAAAAAGTTTTTCGGCAAGAAGGAGCAAGCACAACTAGATGCAGGGCTAGCCCAAACCAAAAATGCCTTTTTTTCACGATTAGGTACCGCTTTGGTAGGTAAATCAACGGTGGATGATGAGGTTCTAGATGAGTTAGAAGCCATATTGATTCAATCCGATGTGGGGGTAACCACCACCCTTAAAGTGATAGAGGCCTTAGAAGCTAGGGTGGCTAAAGACAAATATTTGGGCACCAAGGCACTGGCTTCTATGCTTAACGAAGAATTGATCAAGATCTTAGAGGTACACAAGAACTCCGAAGAAGACCTAACCCAGTCAATCCCTCACGTAATTATGGTGGTGGGTGTTAACGGTGTAGGAAAAACCACCACCATTGGCAAATTAGCACATCGGTTTAAACAATCTGGAAAGAAAGTGATTTTGGGTGCGGCAGATACCTTTAGAGCTGGTGCCATAGATCAATTGCAGATTTGGGCCGATCGAGTCGAAGTGCCCCTTGTGCGTCAAGAAATGGGCAGCGACCCCGCGGCTGTGGCTTTTGACACTTTGCAATCGGCAGTGGCGCAAAAAAGTGATATAGTTATTATTGATACCGCTGGGCGGTTACACAATAAAATTAATTTGATGAACGAGTTGGCCAAGGTGAAACGTGTGATGGAAAAAGTGGTGCCCGATGCTCCTCATGAGGTCTTGTTGGTATTAGATGGTTCCACAGGGCAAAATGCCTTTGAGCAAGCCAAGCAGTTTACGGCCGCCACAGCGGTGAATGCTCTAGCCATTACCAAGTTAGACGGCACAGCCAAGGGGGGTGTGGTGTTAGGCATTGCCGATCAATTTCAAATTCCGATAAACTATATAGGTGTTGGCGAGGGCATTGAAGATTTACAAGCTTTTGATGCGGCTCTTTTTGTACAAACTCTATTTAGCGAATAACGTATGAAGAAAATTAGTAAAGGTTTAATGACCGTGATACTGCTTATGGGAGCTGTCTATTTGATGGGACCACGTGTGGAAACTCCCATTTTGGACCCTGCAATGCCGCAAGTGCCACAAGAGTTATCTTCTTTAGCCACCTATGTGGAAAACAATGAAGCAGCCTTACCCAATATCAAGCCCGGCAATCAGGCGGTGTTACACTTTTACGATTCCATTCCCCAGAAAACAAAATATGCCATTTTATATTATCACGGGTTTACGGCTAGTCCGGTAGAAGGTGACCCGGTGTATAAAGACATTGCTCAGGCCTTAGGAGCTAATTTGTTTGTCCCTCGACTTTATGGCCACGGCTTAGAAGAAGAAGAACCCATGCTTAACTTTCACAACGATCCCTACTGGAAGAGTGCCAAAGAAGCCCTTGCCATTGCCAAAACCTTAGGAGAAAAGGTGATTATTTTAGCCACTTCTCATGGTTC
>JBMYZB010000085.1:0-7717 GCA_049609945.1 Flavobacteriaceae bacterium | reverse complement strand
TTCAATCCTGGTTTAAAAAAGGATCGATCGGGGCTTAGGGCATTTAAAAGAGTGGCTTTGGCAAAAGCTTCTTGGGTTTTCTTTTTCCATCGTTGCACAAAAAAGAAGGCTACCCAAAACACCGGCAAAAGAGCCAAAAAATAGAAATAATCGGGTGCGTCTAATTGATACATACTTAAATAAAACTTTTAAAAACAGTGTTTCTTAAGATCCATTCAATACCCAGCAAACCTAATGCCAAGAGCACTAAAATGCGATACTTTTCCTGATAATTATAATATTTAAATTCTTCGATTTCGGTTTTTTCCAATTTATTTATTTCAGCATAAATATCTTCTAATTTTTTGTTGTCGGTTGCCCTAAAATAAAGCCCTCCAGTGGCCTTAGCAATTTCCTTTAATAAGTCTTCATCAATTTCTACTTTGGTCATACCATATTGAAATTTACCATTAGGTAAAATCCCAACAGGTGCACGAGCTGTGCCATTGCTCCCTAGGCCAATGGTATAGGTTTTAATACCAAATTCCACGGCCAATTCGGTGGCAATTTTGGGGTCAATAAATCCAGAATTGTTCACGCCGTCGGTCAGTAAAATAATAACTTTACTTTTTGCTCTACTGTCTTTTAATCGGTTAACAGCTGTGGCCAATCCCATTCCGATGGCTGTTCCATCTTCTATAACGCCATCATATACAATTTCTAAAAGGGCTTTTTTCACAATACTTTTGTCACTGGTGATCGGCGTTTTGGTGTAGCTTTCTCCTGCATAAACCACCAATCCAATCCGATCTGAAAGCCTGTCATCAACAAAGGCAGCTGCCACTCGTTTGAGTGCACTCAATCGGTCGGGTTTTAAGTCTTGTGCCAACATACTTGATGAAATGTCAATGGCCATAATGATGTCAATTCCTTTGTTGGTTTTGGTGCGCACAGAAACATCAACTGTTTGGGGGCGAGCAATTCCCAAAATAATTAAAACCATAGCCACAAGCCTTAAAAGAAATAAAAAGGGGCGCAATTTTGCAATAAAAGAACTCTTTTGGGCAAAGGCCTGTAGAGAAGATAGGGTTAGTGTAGCTTGTTTTTTATTGGCCATAAAAAATTGCCACCCTATGGCCAAGGGTAGGAGCAACAGCAGCCATAAATTTTCTGGATTCGCAAAATAAATTCCTTCAAACATAGTTGCTACAATGATTCTATAAGGCTTAAACTATTAATAATTCGTTGTTCAATTTGGGTGCCATAGCGATCTTCCTTTTCATACATCATGGTTAAGGTTATTGTACCTTCTTCAAAAGTGATAAGATGAGCTGAAAAATTACAACGTACCCGAGTTTTACTTCCTTTTTTTGGATAGTCTAAGGTGCCATAAATTTTTGATAAAGGCAACCCATTTGGTGCCGTTATCGGTTCTTGTTTTATCAAAATATTGACTGCACCAGCCGCTTCATAATTCCCAATAATAGCATTTACTAATTCTTCGGCTTTTTGTCTATCCCCCTGCAAAGGCTTAGCCAAAGAATCTTGTGCTTTTTGAGCTTTTTGCTTCTGAAAATCAAACTTTAAATCAATATAAAAAGGGCTGTCAAAACTACCCATTCGAAATTGGGTTCGAGATTTTTGTTCGGTGGGTACACGCATTAAGACTTCGGGTGTTTCAAGCTCCAACGGGGGGGTGCCATATTGACTTTTAATCCATTGGGCACTTTCTAGTTTTTTGGTGGGATAACCCAAAAGAGTGTCCCGAACGGGATAGTAACCATATATTGCTATGGTTGAAAACAAAGTTGCTAGAGCAAGAAATATGGCAGCAAGACCCAAACGAAGCAATTGTTTTTTTCGTGCTTTTTTAGCCAACATTTCTTGATAAACTGCTTCTTGGCGCAATTCCTCCTCAGTGGGTTCGGGCAATACCTCTTTGGTTTCAATAACAATGGCTTTTATTGTTTTTCGGTCGGCATCGGCATGGCGAACTTCGGGTAAAGATTTAGCAAATTTTACGAGATCTGCATTTTGCAACACATTGCGAAAAGATTTTAGGGTTTCTTTCTCTAAAATTAGATCGCCTGTTTGGCGCAAGGCTTCCAATTTAAGCAGCAACTGATCCGATGTACTTTCTAAAGCATCTATTTTTGCATCTTCTTCTAAATAGCGGCGCACCACATTGGTCAGTTTTGAATAATAGTCTTTAAATTCTTCTTGCAATGCGGGGTTGGTGGATGCCAATTCTTCCAATTCTTCTAAGGCTTTTTCAAAGGGAGGCAATGCTTTCTGGCGTTCTTCTTTTCGCTTTTTTTGGAAGAGATAAGCATATATTATTCCAAATATAAGTAGTGCTCCTAGCAGACCCAATAGAATTTGCGCAATGAGTTGATTATAATTTTTAGTAACTGATTGCAGTGGTTTAATGGCATACAAATTTTGCTTTAAGGTATCTACCACTACCGGATTTACACGAATGGAAATGGGTTCTGTAAGCTTAGAAAATCCATTTACCATTACCTGCTGTTGAGGTAAAAAATAATTCCCCGAGTCAAATTGGATGAGAGCAAATTTTCGAGTGTATAAATAATGGCTTTGGTCTCTGAGGGTGTCTATTGGGCTCACTTCCAAAATTTCAAAGGGGGCAAAAGAAATGGTTTCAGGAAAAACAACTTGTGCCAATGAATCGGCTTTGACTTGCAAAGTGTAGTTTATTTGGGCACCCAAAAGCACCGTTGTGGAATCTACGGCGGCTTGAATATTGGTGGTTTGGGAAAACAACCCACTCCAAATAAAACACAAACCAATAAACACTTGCTTTTTTATCAAAATTATATTCGGGCTTTAAAATAACTCAACAATTTTTTTACATAACTCTCATCCACTCTGCAACTAATAGTTCCTGCGCCATTGCGTCTAAACAAATCTTCAAAAGTGGCTTTTTGTTCCTGATAGGTTTTTTCATATTGTGCGCGCACTTTCTTAGATTGGGTGTTTACCCATTGCACTTTTCCGGTTTCAGCATCTACCAAGGGGAGTATCCCTAAATTGGGCAAATGTTCTTCCTTAGCGTCAAAGACCCTAATACCGGTTAAGTCATGTTTTTTTGCAGCAATTCGCAGGGTATTTTCGTAATTTCTATCCATAAAGTCTGACAATAGAAAAACAATGGCTTTCTTTTTTAAAATACCGGATAAAAACTCTAAGGCTGTGCCAATATTTGTTTCTTTACTTTGGGGTTTAAATTCAAGTAGTTCTCTGATGATTCGCAACACATGAAATCGTCCTTTTTTAGGAGGAATAAATAATTCCACTTGATCTGAAAAAAGCAATACCCCAACCTTATCATTATTTTGGAGGGCAGAAAAAGCAAGTGTGGCCGATATTTCTGTTAAAAATTCTCGCTTAAATTGAGTGTGTGTGCCAAACATTTCTGAGCCACTCACATCCACCAACAACATCAAGGTCAATTCTCTTTCTTCTTCAAACACCTTCACAAAAGGTTCGTTATAGCGAGCAGTAACATTCCAATCAATAGCGCGCACGTCATCACCATATTGATATTGGCGTACTTCACTAAAGGTCATCCCGCGCCCCTTGAAGGTAGAATGGTATTCTCCCCCAAAAATATGGTCGCTTAAACGACTGGTTTTAATTTCAATTTTGCGAACTTTTTTTAAAAGCGCTTTGGTATCCATAGCGTTTTTGAATCAAATTGGAAAACAGCGGCTGTTCTATGGAACGGCAACCTCGTTGATGATTTGTCCGATCAAATCTTCGGTTGTTATGTTCTCGGCTTCGGCTTCATAGGTCAACCCAATGCGGTGGCGCAACACATCATAAATAACTGCCCGCACGTCTTCTGGGATCACATAGCCCCGATGCTTTAAGAACGCATGGCACTTAGAGGCCATTGCCAAGTTGATGCTTCCTCGTGGGGAGGCACCGAAACTAATTAAGGGTTTGATTTTTTCTAACTGATATTGTTCAGGATAGCGGGTAGCAAAGATCAAATCAAGGATATACTTTTCAATTTTTTCATCCATATACACCATTCCCACTGCCTCTTGAGCAGCCAATATTTGTTTGGTGTTCACTACAGCCTTAACTTTTTCGGAGGTCTTCTCTAAATTATTGCGAACAATTTGTTGTTCTTCTGCGATTTTTGGATAATCTATAACTGCCTTAAGCATAAAACGATCCACTTGCGCCTCTGGTAGAGGATACGTTCCTTCTTGTTCTACCGGGTTTTGTGTGGCCATTACCAAAAAGGGTTCTGGCAGTTTAAAGGTGGTGTCGCCAATGGTTACTTGCTTTTCTTGCATAGCTTCCAACAAGGCCGATTGCACTTTGGCAGGGGCGCGGTTAATCTCATCAGCCAAAACAAAATTGGCAAAAACTGGCCCTTTTTTTATGGAAAATTCGTTTTCCTTAATATTATAAATCATGGTACCCACCACATCGGCAGGAAGCAAGTCAGGGGTGAACTGAACGCGGCTAAAGCTACCTTTCACAGCTTGGCTTAAGGTGTTAATGGCCAGCGTTTTAGCCAATCCAGGTACCCCCTCCAAAAGAATGTGCCCTTTACCTAAAAGACCAATAATGAGCCGTTCTACCATTTCTCTTTGACCCACAATAACCTTATTGATCTCCATGGTTAGCATGTCCACAAAAGCACTTTCTTCGGCTACCTTTTCATTTATCGCTTTGATGTCCATCATATTCTTGTTTTCTTCCATAAGTATCTATCCAATTTTATTTGGAATGCAAATTTGAAAATTAAATTTTCCTACTATTGTTAATAATTGGTTAAAAAATCATCTTTTACTGCGTTTTCAAGCTTCTTAATGTTTCTAATTTAGTTCTGAAAAATAAGACTAATTTTTTTAAATGGCCACGCTTTCTAGATTGATTTCAGGAACCATGACATGGGGCGAATGGGGAAAAAAGTTCTCTATCTCTGAACAAACAGCACTGATAGAATCTATTTTTGAACAGGGCATCACCACTTTTGATCATGCCGATATTTACGGTCATTATACCTCCGAAGCCCTATTTGGCGAGGCCTTTAAAGCGTCTCAAATCAAACGGAATAAGGTGCAGTGGATTTCAAAGTGTGGCATTCAGTTGCCTTGTGAAAAACGCCCCTTAAAAGTACAGCATTACAACTTTTCTAAAGCGCATATTGAAGAAAGCGTACACCAATCCTTAAGGCACCTTCAAACAGACTATTTAGACGTCTTGCTACTCCATAGACCCAGTCCACTGATGAAAGCAGATGAAATTGCTGCTGCCGTGAAACCCTTACTGCAAGCAGGAAAAATTTTATCCTTTGGGGTTTCCAATTTCAATGTCTCTCAAATGCACCTTTTGCAACAAGAAATTCCCTTGGCTTGGAATCAAATTGAATGTTCATTATCACACCCAGATCCAATGTTTAATGGCCTCTTAGATCATATGCAAGTGGGCAGCGTGGGAGCCATGGCATGGGGGGCTCTAGGAGCCTATTTTAAAAAACCTTCGCCATGGCAAGCTAGGGTAGCTAAATGCTTAGCGATGATGACTAAAAAATATCAAGCCACAGAAGCACAGCTCTTATTAGCTTGGTTGCTCAAACACCCGGCCAAATTGTATCCTGTTTTAGGAAGCACCCAAGCAAAACGATGGAAAACCCTTTCACAGGCCACCCAAATTGAACTCGATCTCCAAGATTGGTTTCTCTTACTTGAAGCCAGCATGGGAAAACCCGTACCCTAATTCAATAAATAATGAATAAAAAAAACATTCTCATTACAGGAGCCAGTAGCGGCATTGGATGGGCTACAGCAAAAGCCCTAGACCAAAAAAATCACCAACTTATTTTGTGTGGAAGACGCCCAGAGCGCTTAGCACAATTGGCACAAGAACTCAAAACCTCAACGCATACTTTGGTTTTTGATGTAGCTCATAAAGAAGCTGTCTTTTCTGCCCTTGAAAGTATTACTAAGTCTTTTTTTCCCATAAATGTATTGATCAACAACGCCGGAAATGCCCACGGACTAGACACCGTTCAAACCGCTAATTTAGACGATTGGGAAGCCATGATAGACAGCAATCTAAAAGGCTTACTTTATGTTACCAAAGCCCTGCTCCCCCAACTATTGAACCAAGGTTCTGGACAAATTATTAACGTTGGGTCTATAGCCGCTAAAGAAACCTATCCGAAAGGCAGTGTCTATTGCAGCTCCAAAGCCGCTGTAGATGCTTTTACTGAAGGCTTACGCATGGATTTGGTAGGAAAAAATATTCGTGTAGGCATTATTCATCCAGGTATGGTTGAAACCGAATTCTCATTGGTGCGGTTTAAAGGCGATGAAGAAAAAGCAGCACAGGTGTATGAAGGCCTCCAACCACTCACTGCCCAAGATGTGGCGCAAGCCATTGCCTTTATGGTGCAAGCCCCTGCCCATGTAAATGTGGCCGATATGTTGCTGCTCCCAACCCAACAAGCAAGTGCCACCCTAGCCCATAGAAAAAAATAGTGCCCTACTCTGGGGTTTTTGTATATAAAGAATCCCTATCTTTAAATAAAACTTATGGCCCCTTTTCAACCCCCCTGCTTTTTGTTTGTGGTGTTGCTCATTTGGTTTTCTTGCAGCACGCCAACCCAAGAACCCATCAATCAAACCCTTTTGATTAACAATAGTGCCTACAACTTTCCCACTCTTGGATTAACCAACTTGGGACAAGACCCATCAGGCAAACAATACCAAGGATATTTTAAAATTTTATTATTACTTTCTAAAGGGATCAGCCTGCGTCAAAATGAAGGTGGAGATCTTTATTTAAAAGGCAAGGGAGTCCTAATGGGTCTGTTGCTCTATGACTTGGTCGAAAGTGGACTCAGCACGGGGGATTATTTTATTGACCTAATACCACCTCATAAAATTGGTGAAGCCTCCATTGGGTTTTATTCTCTCAATTTTGATGAGAACTTGGTGCAGGGGCCTTATTTAGACTATCCTGGGTTGGCACTCCTAGCAGGAAAAATAAAGGTAGAGAACCTATCGGGGCAAACCCAACACACCCTGATTTGGTGGATTGAAAGCCGCCCCAACCGCTGTCTAAAGCTGCATTGCCATAGGTGAATTTTTGCGAAGCATTAATAAAATCGTTTATGCCCCCCCATTGCTGCCATCGGGCTGTACCACTGGCGGGTTCATTCATTAAAATTCCATTGATATAAACCGATTGGTTAGAATTGTCTAAACCACGCAAACGAAAAAAAGTGCTGCTAAATTGATAGGCAGCAGTATTTAAAAATAAATTTTTACGGGCCTGGAGCACACTACCAATTTGCTGTCGATCAAAATCTTCCATAGCATCCTCAAAAAGTCCCATATCTTCTGCAGAAAAAACAGGCCATTCAGTTTCTTGCTGCATAACCACCCATTGGCGTTAGTTTGAGTCATAAAGGTGGTGCCGCTAACTTGTAACGTTAATCCGTCAAACGGTGCCCCAGAAACAGAAACCAAACGTCCTTTTAGTTCCAGTTCCTGTGACCAACACCACCCACAAAAAAATATGACACATAATAAAGGGACTCTCATAAGCAGGTATTTATGCCCTCAATTTTTAAATTATATTTGAAAAAAGCAAATCTAAATGAGGTGGTTAAGCATTCTTTTTTTCTGTTGTTCTTTTGTAAGTGCTGCTCAGGACTATCGTTTGTTTTCGGTGGGGTTTTATAATGTTG
>JBMYZB010000084.1:0-7720 GCA_049609945.1 Flavobacteriaceae bacterium | reverse complement strand
CGACTCGTTACAGAAGTATACCCTGCAGGTATCGTTTCAATTGTATCTGATACACCGCTGTACCAAAAATTTGTTCTTGAACTTAAATATTCACTTTCAGTCACCTTTGCTAATTTTTCGATTTCAACATCAGGAATATTTTTATAAAAAAAGTGAGTGATTTCTTTATATTCCAGGTCATTTTTGGCATAGCCCGCCTTTATAAGCCTTTGATAGAGTTGTAAAGACAGGTTAGATAGTTGAGTAGTTAGATTGTTTTGTTTGCTCAAATGGGCTGCTTCTGAAATAAGCAAATCAGCGCGATTGCTCAAACTTCTTGTGATGTATTGAGATTCAATAATTTTTTCTAATTCTACAATGTCGTAAGCAATATATTTTTCTTCATGTTTAACGGCCAAATGCTTGGCTTTTTCAAGCAACTTAAGGCTTTGCTTGTACAGTCCTTTTTGATATAAAATGGTGGCAAAATCAAGTTGTTCACGAATGGAAATACGAATATTTTTGTGTACCGGATTCATACGTAAACTAATCAAAATTTGTTTGTATAAATGCGCTTTTAAATTGGACAATTGCTGTTTGGTAACTATGCCTTTTTCAAGAATCACTTTTTCTTGATAATGGGTCATTTTATCCATCACATTGAAGAGATTCAAAAATTTTGAATCCTCATTTGACCCCATACGTCCCACATAAAGTTTAAATTGCCTTTTTTCGGACTTGGTCAAGGATTTAATTAGAACAAATAAATTATCTTTAGGGGCATTCGTCATTGTAATAAATAATTAATTAAAAAATTGATAATGAATAGTTTATAATTGCAGTTATACTTGCGAATATTGTAATTCAAAGATATCAATTTTTATGTAAATTAAACAATTCGTTAGTTTAGCTAGTTAATAATATACAAACATCATCCAATTCTTAAATGGAATATGTAGAAATATTTGATACCACACTTCGAGACGGAGAGCAAGTGCCCGGTTGCAAATTGGATTCTAAGACCAAACTTGTTATTGCGGAGCAGTTGGATTTACTGGGTGTAGACATATTAGAAGCTGGTTTTCCTATTTCCAGTCCGGGTGATTTTAAAGCAGTCCAAGATATTTCAGAATTGATTAAAAATGCTACGGTCTGTGGGCTAACAAGAGCTGTAAAAAAAGATATTGATGTGGCAGCTGAAGCACTCAAATCAGCTAAAAGGGCGCGTATCCATACGGGTATTGGCACCTCCGAAAGCCACATTAGATATAAATTCAATGCCACTCCAGAGCAAATTTTGGAACGTGCTGTAGCTGCTGTTAAACATGCTAAAACCTATGTTGAAGATGTTGAGTTTTATGCTGAAGATGCTGGCCGAACAGAGAATGTATTCTTAGCAAAAGTTTGCGAAGCGGTGATCAAAGCGGGTGCTACAGTATTGAATATTCCTGACACCACAGGCTATTGCCTTCCAGAAGAATACGGAGCTAAAATGAAATATCTTAAAGAAAATGTAAAAGGTATTCACAAAGCCACATTGTCTTGCCATTGTCATAATGACCTTGGAATGGCCACAGCCAATTCCATTGCTGGAGTACAAAATGGGGCAAGACAAATTGAGTGCACCATAAATGGCATTGGCGAACGTGCCGGAAACACGTCTTTAGAAGAAGTGGTGATGATTTTAAGACAACATGCTCACCTCAATTTAGACACAAAAATAAACGCCAAAATGCTCCATGGCATTAGTGATCTAGTTTCTGAAAGTATGGGCATGCCCGTGCAACCTAACAAAGCCATTGTGGGTGCCAACGCCTTTGCCCACAGTTCTGGCATTCATCAAGATGGTGTCATAAAAAAAAGAGAGACATACGAAATTATAGACCCCAAAGAAGTGGGCGTAAATGAATCAGCCATTGTATTAACTGCCCGAAGCGGTAGAGCTGCCTTAGCTTATAGAGCAAAAAATATTGGGTATGAATTAAACAAACTCCAGCTAGATAAGGTTTATGAGCAGTTTCTTATTGTGGCAGACAAACAAAAGGAAGTGGGAGATAAAGATCTTCCTAAAATTATAGAATCAAGCAACCTTTAATGCACATTTAAAGAAAAAAAATGAAGAAAACACTTTTTGATAAAGTTTGGGATTCTCATGTGGTAGAATCAATAGAAAATGGTCCAGATGTCCTTTTTATTGATCGGCATATGGTTCACGAAGTGACCAGTCCGGTTGCTTTTTTAGGTTTAAAAAACAGAGGGATTAAAGTGCGCTATCCAAATCGAACCTTTGCAACGGCAGACCACAACACCCCCACCATAAATCAACACCTTCCGGTGGCCGACCCTCTATCCGCAAAACAATTAGCCGCCTTAGAAGAAAATGCAAAAGCCAATGGTATTTCTTATTGGGGCTTAGGCCACGAAAAAAATGGTATTGTCCACGTGGTAGGCCCCGAATATGGTATTACCCAACCTGGAGCCACTATTGTATGTGGTGATTCTCACACCTCCACCCATGGAGCGTTTGGGGCAATTGCTTTTGGCATAGGAACTTCGGAAGTAGAAATGGTGCTAGCCACCCAATGTATTATGCAGCCCAAACCCAAAAAAATGCGCATCACCATTAACGGACAATTGAATCAAGGTGTGACTCCTAAAGATGTGGCATTGTTTATTATTTCACAATTAACCACTTCTGGAGCCACTGGCTATTTTGTTGAATATGCCGGCGAAGTTTTTGAAAGTCTCAGCATGGAGGGTAGAATGACCGTGTGTAATTTAAGTATAGAAATGGGAGCCCGAGGAGGGCTTATTGCACCCGATGAAAAAACATTTGCTTATCTTAAAGATCGAGAGTTTACACCAAAAGGAGAAGCTCTAGACAAAGCCATGGCTTATTGGGAAACCCTCTTCACAGATGAAGGAGCCACATTTGATAAAGAATACCATTTTGACGGAAGCAACATAGAACCCATGATCACCTATGGCACTAATCCGGGAATGGGCATGGGTATTTCCAATACCATTCCCTCTGTGCAAGAGGGCAATGGAGCAGCCACTTATAAAAAATCGTTAGACTATATGGGCTATACCGAAGGAGAACAGATGGTGGGTAAACCCATAGACTTTGTTTTTTTAGGCAGCTGCACCAACGGAAGAATTGAAGACTTTAGAGCTTTTACATCCATTGTGAAGGGAAGAAAAAAAGCCGATAATGTAACGGCATGGTTGGTGCCCGGCTCACACAATGTATTAAAATCTATCAAAGAAGAAGGCTTGTTGTCTATATTGGAAGAAGCCGGCTTTGAATTGCGAGAACCAGGTTGTTCGGCTTGTTTAGCAATGAATGATGACAAGATTCCGGCTGGGAAATATGCGGTGAGCACTTCCAATAGAAATTTTGAAGGTAGACAAGGCCCCGGGGCGCGAACCCTCCTAGCAAGTCCCATTGTAGCCGCCGCCGCTGCTATCACAGGAAAAGTAACAGATCCTAGAACCTTATTATAATATTATGGCATACGAACCTTTTAAAATATTAAAAAGCAGTGCCGTACCACTGCCCATTGAAAATGTAGACACAGACCAAATCATTCCTGCACGCTTTTTGAAAGCTACCGAGAGAAAAGGATTTGGAGACAACCTCTTTAGAGATTGGCGCTACCATCAAGATGGCACCCCCAAAGAGTCATTTGTTTTAAACAACCCCACTTACACCGGAAAAATTTTAGTAGGCGGTAAAAATTTTGGGTCTGGTTCCTCAAGGGAACATGCGGCATGGGCTATTTATGATTATGGCTTTCGCTGTGTTGTGTCAAGCTTTTTTGCCGATATATTCAAAAATAATTGCCTCAACATTGGGGTTTTACCAGTGCAAGTTAATGACGCCTTTCTAGCTGAAATTTTTGAGGCCATTGAAGCAGACCCTAACACACAAATAGAAATTAATTTACCCCAACAAATCATCACCCTAAAGGGCAGTGGAAAACAAGAATACTTTGAAATAAATGCTTATAAAAAGGAAAATTTATCCAATGGTTTTGATGATATTGATTACCTCTATAATTTGCGGAATGATATTGATCAATTTGCCGAAAAATTACCCCTTTAACTAAACGTTAAATTTCTCTCTTTATGGCTCAACGTCTCCTCGAAATTATGGATACCACCCTAAGGGATGGAGAACAAACCTCGGGGGTTTCTTTTTCTGCATCAGAAAAATTAACCCTAGCTAAACTTTTGTTGGAAGAACTGCATGTGGATCGCATTGAAGTGGCCTCAGCAAGGGTTTCCAAAGGAGAATTTGAAGCCGTAAAGGCGATCACAAATTGGGCGGCAGAGAACAACAAATTGGATCGAATAGAAATTCTAACCTTTATAGATAATGGAGTCTCTTTAGATTGGATGCTAAAAGCAGGTGCAACAGTGCAAAACTTGCTCACAAAAGGCTCTTTAAACCATTTAAAACACCAACTCAAACAAAGCCCAGAAGACCACTTTAAGGCTGTGAAACAAGCCATTGACCGAGCTGCTGCAAAGGGCATCAAAACCAATATCTATTTAGAAGATTGGAGCAATGGTATGCGTAATTCTCGCGATTATGTGATGGCCTATCTTGATTTTTTGACCCATCAGAAAATAGAACGCATTTTGTTGCCCGACACTTTAGGGGTACTCACCCCCCCCGAAGTCTCTAACTATCTAGACACCCTATTAGAACGATATCCAAACACCCGTTTTGATTTTCACGGACATAATGACTATGACTTGGGTGTAGCTAATGCATTAGAGGCTGTTAAAAAAAATATTAATGGGTTGCATCTAACAGTAAATGGCATGGGAGAACGTGCTGGAAATGTTCCCTTGGCCAGTGTAGTGGCGGTGATTAATGATTTTATTCCCGAAGTAAAAATCAATATCAATGAGGACGCTTTGTTTAAAGTGAGTAAATTGGTTGCTACCCTCACCGGATTTCCCATTCCGGCCAACAAACCCATTGTGGGCGACAATGTTTTTACACAAACTGCCGGTATTCATGCCGATGGAGATCATAAGAAAAACCTTTATTTCAACAACCTTTTGCCGGAGCGCTTTGGAAGGAAAAGAAAATATGCCCTAGGCAAAACCTCTGGCAAAGCAAATATTCAAAAAAACCTTCAAGAATTGGGGATGTCGCTTAATGATGATGAACTCAAGAAAGTGACACAACGGATCATTGAATTGGGAGACAAAAAAGAAAAGGTTACTGCAGAAGATCTACCCTTCATCATTTCTGATGTATTGGGCAGCGTGAGTGAAGTTAAAGTGACCATAGAATCTTATGTGTTGACTCATTCAAAAGGTTTGCAACCTACCACTTCTGTGGCCCTTGTCATAGATGGCAAAGTGTATGAAGAAAATGCTTCAGGAGATGGTCAATATGATGCCTTTTGGAACGCACTACAAAAAATTTATACCACCCAAAATTATACCTTACCAGATTTGGTGGACTATGCCGTGCGCATTCCACCGGGCAGTAGCTCCGATGCATTGTGTGAAACAAGCATCACATGGAAAAACGGTGGATCTGAATTTGTGACCCGTGGGTTGGATTCCGACCAAACAGTTTCGGCCATAAAAGCCACTGAAAAAATGTTAAATATTATTTCGAATTAATTACCTATGAAAAAATCAATTGCCCTTTTAGCCGGAGACGGCATTGGCCCGGAAGTAATTGCACAAGCTGTAAAAGTATGCGATGCTATTGCTGAAAAATTTAACCACCAAATCACTTGGATGCCTGGCCTTACAGGGGCAGCAGCAATAGACGCCGTGGGCGACCCCTATCCGGAAGAAACGCATCAAACATGCCTCAATGCCGATGCCGTTTTATTTGGCGCCATTGGTCACCCGCGTTTTGACAATGATCCCTCGGCCAAAGTACGCCCCGAACAAGGCTTGCTCAAAATGCGTCAAAAATTGGGGCTATTTGCCAACGTCCGACCCACCTTTACTTTCCCCTCCCTTTTAGACAAATCACCCTTAAAAAAAGAACGTATTGAAGGCACCGATCTTCTCTTTTTAAGAGAACTTACCGGAGGAATCTATTTTGGTGAACGTGGCAGAAAAGACAATGGGAATACTGCCTTTGATACTTGCACATATACCCGTGAAGAAATACAGCGCTTAGCTAAAAAAGGATTTGAATTGGCCCTTAAACGCTCCAAAAAATTGTGCTGTGTAGATAAAGCCAATGTGTTGGAAAGTTCTAGGTTATGGCGTGAAACCGTGCAAGCCATGGAAAAAGACTACCCAGAAGTGGACGTTTCTTATGAATTTGTAGACGCAGTGGCCATGCGTTTGGTGCAGTGGCCCAACAGTTATGACGTTTTGATTACAGAAAACCTTTTTGGGGACATCCTCACAGACGAGGCCTCCGTAATTTCAGGCTCAATGGGCTTAATGCCCTCAGCTTCTGTGGGAGTAGAAACCAGTTTGTTTGAACCCATTCACGGCTCTTTTCCACAAGCGGCCGGAAAAGATATAGCCAATCCCTTGGCCACAGTTCTTTCAGCAGCCATGTTGTTTGAAATGGCTTTTGGTTTAAAAGAAGAGGCAGACTGCATCCGAAAAGTGGTTGATCTTTCTTTAGCTAAAGGTGTGGTTACAGAAGATCTTGCCGAAAACGGTAAAGCTTATAAAACGTCTGAAGTGGGCGATTTCTTAGCGGCTAACCTTTAAAAGATCAGACCCTTTCTTATTACAACAAATAATCAGTACTAATAAAATTAGATTCATTAGAGTTTAATAATGTCTCTAAGATTTCATTATTGTATGGTGTTTCTTTTGACGCCACAAATGTACGAATAGAAAAAGAGCGTAGAGCATCATAGACACTTAAGGTACTCACCGCTGAATTTTTTCGTCCTGTAAAAGGATATACATCTGGGCCACGCTGGCAAGCTGAGTTTAGATTTACTCGACACACAAGGTTGGCTAGGGTATCAATTAGTGGCCCTATTTTGCGAACATCTCGCCCAAATAAACTTACCTGTTGACCATAATCTGAAGCAGCCATGGCTTCTAACGGTTCTTCAATCTCTTTATATGAAATAATGGGAACTACAGGGCCAAACTGTTCTTCATGATACACATTCATACTTTCATTTACCGGATAAAGGACAGCAGGGAAAGAATAATTTTTTGTTAACTCTCCTCCCTTTTTATTGATAACCTCTGCCCCTTTGGCAACAGCATCTGCTATCAATTCTTGAATATAGGCCGGTTTATTAGCTTCTGGGAGGGGGGTTAAGAAAGCGCCTTCTTCCCAAGGTAAACCAAATTTAAGGTTATCAACTGCTTTAGCAAATCGTTGATTAAATTCATCAATTAGAGATTCGTGCACATATAAAACCTTCAGAGCCGTACAGCGTTGACCATTGTAGGAAAGAGTTCCGGAAATACATTCTTTAATGGTTAAATCGAGATCAGCATCAGGCAGAACTATACCTGGGTTTTTTGCCTCTAAGCCCAATACTAAACGCAGTCTGTTTTTATTGGGGTGCTCATCTTGTAATGAAACGGCAGAAGAACTATGGCCAATCAAGGCCAAAACATCGATTTTTCCCGTTTGCATGATTGGGGTTGCAATTTTGCGTCCACGTCCAAAAAGAATGTTTACTACACCTGGCGGAAAACTTTCTTGAAAGGCCTGTAAAAGAGGAGCTATTAAAAGTACCCCGTGTTTGGCTGGTTTAAAAATAGC
>JBMYZB010000083.1:0-7728 GCA_049609945.1 Flavobacteriaceae bacterium | reverse complement strand
TCAGGGTGTGCTTTTTCAACTTCATCTAGGAGAATAACAGAGTAGGGTCTTCGTCTCACTTTTTCACTTAATTGTCCCCCTTCTTCATAGCCCACATAGCCAGGAGGCGCACCAATAAGCCTAGAAATAGCAAACTTTTCCATGTATTCACTCATGTCAATACGAATCAGATTTTCTTCTGAGTCAAATATTTCAGAGGCTAAAATTTTAGCTAATTGTGTTTTTCCAACCCCCGTTTGCCCCAGAAAGATAAAGGAGCCAATGGGTTTATCGGGTGCTTTTAAGCCTGCGCGATTTCGTTGAATGGCTTTTACCACTTTTTCGATGGCTTCTTTTTGTCCAATCAGTTTTTCACCAATTGTGGCAGTGAGATTTGCTAATTTATTTTTTTCAGATTTAACTATTTTGGTTACCGGAATATTAGTCATCATGGAAACCACATCTGCTATATGAGTATCATTAACAGTAACACGGTTATGTTTTGATTCTTCATGCCAACGCTCTTGCGCTTCGATAAGACTTCTTTCCACCCTTTTTTCGTCGTCTCTAAGCTTTGCTGCCTCTTCGTATTTTTGCTTTTTAACAACTGTATTTTTGTTTTGCCGTACATCTTCGAGTTGTTGCTCCAGTTCAATGATTTCCTTGGGCACACTCATGTTATTGATATGGACTCTCGAGCCAGCTTCATCAAGGGCATCTATGGCTTTATCGGGTAAAAAGCGATCGGAAACATATCTATTGGTTAACTCAACACAGGCTTTAAGAGCATCGTCTGTATAGTTAACATTGTGGTGATTTTCGTATCGGTCTTTAATGTTTCTTAAAATTTCAAGTGTTTCGTCTTCAGAAGTTTCTTCCACCAAAACTTTTTGAAAACGTCTTTCTAAGGCACCATCTTTTTCTATATGTTGACGATATTCATCAAGAGTGGTGGCTCCAATACATTGAATTTCTCCTCTTGCAAGAGCAGGTTTAAACATGTTTGAAGCATCCAAACTTCCGGTGGCTCCACCAGCACCCACAATGGTGTGTATCTCATCTATGAACAAAATGATATCATCATTTTTTTCCAATTCATTCATAACGGCCTTCATACGTTCTTCAAACTGGCCTCTATATTTAGTGCCGGCAACCAAACTTGCTAAGTCAAGAGTAACCACACGTTTATTGTAAAGAACACGGGATACTTTTTTCTCAATGATGCGTAGTGCCAATCCTTCTGCAATGGCAGATTTTCCAACTCCAGGTTCTCCAATAAGAAGCGGGTTGTTTTTCTTTCTTCGGCTCAATATTTGGGATACGCGTTCTATTTCCTTCACTCGGCCCACCACAGGGTCTAATTTGTTTTTTTCTGCGAGAAGGGTTACATCTCTTCCAAAATTGTCTAAAACAGGCGTTTTAGTTTTTTTAATCCCTTTAGATTCTGTGGTAGGTACAAAAGGATTTTCTTTACCGCTTTCCCCTTCTCCTTCTTTTTCGTCTGGGAATGAAGAAGCTGAGGGTAGTTCAGTGTAGTGATCTTGATCGCTCGCTAACATAACTTTAAACTGTTCTTTAACAATATCATAATCAACGTTCAATTTTCCCAATAATTGTGTAGTAGGATCATTTTCATTGCGCAAAATGCACAGAAGCAAATGAGCAGTGTTAATCAATTCACTCTGAAAAAGTTTTGCCTCCAAAAAGGTTGTTTTAAGGGCACGTTCTGCTTGACGAGTCAGGTGTAAGTTTTTTTTGTCGTGAATGCCCCGGTTGTCATCTAAAACAGCGGGGTTTAATATTTCTACTTTCCGCCTGAGTTCTTCTAAGTTTACCTCAATAGAATTTAAAATTGCAATTGCTTTTCCATTTCCATCTCTCAAAATTCCCAGCATGAGATGTTCAGTGCCTATAAAGTTATGCCCCAAACGGAGGGCTTCTTCTTTGCTGTAGGCGATCACATCCTTTACGCGTGGTGAAAAATTATCATCCATAGTCAATTGTTTAGGTTCTTTTGTTCAAAAAGTAGACCAAAGCGATTTACCTTTAGCTAATAGACAAAAAAAAAATTATATTACAAAGGGTATACCGCAATAATTTTTAACCAAAAAGAACCCTAAAAGTGTTAATAATTTATCTAATAAACTGCCCTCACAATTCAATATATGACTCAAGAGTTCCTTATTTTAGCGTGATTATCTAAAATGATTTATGGAACAAAGAGAAAGACTCATCCCGATCAATATTGAGGACGAAATGAAGTCGGCCTACATTGATTATTCAATGTCTGTCATCGTGTCACGTGCCCTGCCGGATGTCAGAGACGGTTTAAAACCTGTTCATCGCAGAGTGTTGTTTGGGATGCATGAATTGGGTATCCGCTCCAATTCTGCCTATAAAAAATCGGCTCGTATAGTTGGAGAAGTGCTAGGAAAATATCATCCACATGGTGATTCGTCTGTTTATGACACTATGGTGCGTATGGCACAAGAATGGAGTCTTCGTTACTTATTAATTGACGGTCAGGGAAACTTTGGCTCTGTGGATGGTGACAGTCCCGCTGCCATGCGATATACCGAAGCCAGAATGCAAAAAATTGCTGAAGATTTATTGGTTGATATTGAAAAAGACACCGTTGATCATCAACTTAATTTTGACGATACACTCAAAGAACCAACGGTTTTACCCACCCGAATTCCCAACCTATTAGTCAATGGCGCTTCTGGAATAGCAGTTGGAATGGCCACCAATATGCCGCCCCATAATTTAAGTGAGGTGGTTGATGGCACGGTTTCATACATAGAAAACCCTGCTGTTACCATAGATGATTTGATGCAACATATTAAAGCCCCTGACTTTCCAACTGGAGGTATCATTTATGGCTATCAAGGCGTAAAAGAAGCCTTCCTTACCGGAAGAGGACGCGTGGTGATTCGAGCAAAAGCGAACATAGAAGAGGTTAACGGAAGAGAGTGTATTATTGTTAATGAAATACCTTATCAAGTAAACAAGGCGGAAATGATCAAAAAAACCGCTGACCTGATAAACGATAAAAAAATTGAAGGAATTTCTAATATTCGTGATGAATCCGATCGAAAAGGGATGCGGATTGTTTACATCCTCAAACGCGATGCCATCCCAAACATTGTACTCAACAAACTCTATAAATATACTGCTTTACAGTCTTCCTTTAGTGTGAATAACATTGCCTTAGTAAAAGGAAAGCCAGAGATTTTGAACCTCAAGGATATGATCCGTCATTTTGTGGATCACCGACATGAAGTGGTGGTGCGACGCACACAATTTGAACTCAAAAAAGCAGAAGAAAGAGCCCATATTTTAGAAGGATTAATTATTGCTTCAGATAATATTGATGAGGTGATTGCTTTGATTCGAGCTTCGTCTAATGCCGATGAAGCCCGGGCAGCATTACAAAAGAAATTTGAACTTTCTGAAATTCAGGCCAAGGCCATTGTGGAGATGCGTTTGCGCCAACTCACTGGTTTGGAACAAGACAAATTACGAACAGAATATGATGAGTTGTTGGCTACCATTACTGATTTAAAAGATATTTTAGACAAGAAAGACAGACGGATGGAAATCATCAAAGATGAATTACTTCAAGTTAAAGAAAAATATGGAGACGCTCGTCGGTCAAAAATTGAATATGCTGGGGGAGAGTTTAGTGTTGAAGATATGATTCCGAATGAAAAAGTAGTAATTACTATTTCTCACGCCGGATACATTAAGAGAACACCTTTGGTTGAATACAAAACACAAAATAGGGGGGGGGTAGGACAAAAGGCTTCCACCACACGTGATGAAGACTTTTTGCAAGACATTTTTGTGGGTACAAACCACCAATATATGTTGTTCTTCACCCAAAAGGGAAAATGTTTTTGGATGCGGGTTTATGAAATTCCTGAAGGATCTAAAATTGCCAAGGGAAGAGCTATTCAAAACTTGATTAATATCGAGCAAGACGATAAGGTTAAAGCTTTTATTTGTACTCAGGATTTAAAGGATGAGGACTACATAAACAACCATTTTGTGATCATGGCCACCAAAAAAGGACAGGTTAAGAAGACTGCCTTGGAGCAATATTCTAGGCCGCGTGCCAATGGAATCAATGCTATCACTATACGTGAAGATGATGAGCTTTTAGAAGCTAAGCTCACCAATGGAAACAGTCAGATACTCCTTGCGGTGCAGTCTGGAAAGGCTATACGCTTTGAAGAAAGTAAAACGCGCCCTATGGGTAGAAATGCTTCTGGGGTTCGGGGCATAACACTGGCCCATAATCAAGATGAAGTAGTTGGTATGGTGGCTGTAAACGATATGGATGCCAATATTTTAGTAGTATCTAAAAATGGATATGGAAAACGCTCTTCATTAGAAGATTATCGAATTACAAATAGGGGAGGAAAGGGCGTGAAAACCATTTCCATAACCGAAAAAACAGGACATTTAGTTGCCCTTAAAAGTGTTACTGATGTCGATGATTTGATGATTATCAACAAATCGGGCATTGCCATCCGTATGGAAGTAGCCGGATTGCGTGTGATGGGACGCGCAACACAAGGGGTGCGTTTAATAAATTTAAAAGATAAAGACAGTATTGCTGCCATAGCCAAGGTAATGAAAGATGATGAAGAAATTGATGACATTAATGATATCGATGTTAACGATGGCACTGTTATTGAATAGAAATTAAAAACCACAAAAACACCAAAATGAAAAAACAATTTATTTTAGTATTTAGTTTATTGACCACTTTGGGCTTTGCGCAAAAGAAAGAATATCGTTCTGCCCTGAAGAAATTTAATGCTGGTGATATTGCAGCTGCAGCTCAAATTTTGGCAGATAATGCTCAAATTCTAAGCACTGCTGATCCCAAAACAGCCTCTTCTATCACTTTTCTTGAAGGAAAAATTGCCGCTACAAACAAGGAATTTTCTAAGGCTATTGAAAAATTCAATAGTGCAGCTCAAGCGGGCTACAGTGCCACTGAAATTGATTTAGAACGTCAAAAGTTAGTTGGTGACCTTGTTAATTCTGCCATTGAAGACAATGAAACAAAAGCTTTTCTTGATGGGGCTGGAAAACTTTATTTGGCCTATCAAATTGATCCCAAAGCAAACCAAGACTATCTTTACTTTGCCGCATCAGGTGCCGTGAATGCCCGAGATTTTGAATTGGCATTAAAATATTATCAAGAGTTAAAGGATATAGGTTATGACGGTATTAAAACACAATATTTTGTAACTGAAGTGGCTTCTGGAAATGAAATTGAGGTGAGTCAGACCGAGTTTGATCTGTATAAAAAATCTAAAGATTATTCCAATCATAGGGAGGCACAGACCGAATCTAAATTTCCAGAGATTGTTAAAAATATCGCTTTAATTTATGCAGACCAAGGCGATAGTGAAAAAGCTATGAAAGCAGTTCAGGAAGCACGCCAAAGCAATCCTGACGACTTGAATTTAATTTTAACAGAGGCAAACATATACATTGAGTTAGACGAAAAGGAAAAATTTCAAGAATTAATTAAACAAGCCATCGAACAAGATCCAAGCAACGCACTTCTCTATTTTAATTTGGGCGTTGTGAATGCTGATTTAGGTGACCCAAATGCTGCTCGAGGATACTATGAAAAAGCTATTGAATTAGATCCAAGTTATGAAGCTGCTTATTTGAATTTAGTGTCTTTGATTTTGGATGGTGAAAAATCCATTGTGGATGAAATGAATTCATTGGGTAATTCAAGTGCTGATAATGCTCGTTATGATGCATTAAAAAAACAGCGCGAAGAACTATACAAAGAGTGTGTTCCGATTCTTGAAGATTTAGTACGTCTCAATCAAAATGTTGAGGCTATTAAAACCTTAATGAATATTTACGGTACCTTGGGTGAAAATGAAGGTTTTAAAAAGATGAAGGCCCTTTTGGAGTAGAGTTCGCATTAAAAGAAAAAACCTCGTAATTGCGGGGTTTTTTTATATAATTCTTTTGATTAATCGAAGTTTGTGAGAGTGTTTGTTTAGGGTGCTATTATAAATACCGGTTTGATCAATACGATCTATGCGCACCGAACCATGGGCGTGAATAATATGGTGGTTTTTCAGGAGGATACCCACATGAACAATGGTCCCTTGCTCATCATCAAAAAAAGCCAAATCACCAGGTTCACTCTCTTCAACAAAACTTAGTGTTGTACCCACCTCTGCTTGTTGCGCTGCATCTCTAGGAAGAAAAATACCCTGTAAACGATATACCATTTGAACAAGGCCTGAACAATCAATTCCGAAGGGTGTTTTCCCACCCCATAAATAAGGGGCATGAAGGTAAAGCATGGCAAATTCCGTAAGCATTTCCTTTTCCTTTTTTGAGGGAACAAGTTGGCCATCATAGTGAATATCAAATAAAGAATTGGTGGCTAAATTGCTCCCCAATAATATGGGAATCAGGCTGCTTTGGTTAGATACATAGTGCACTAAATCAAATGAAAATTTTGGATTTTTGGTGTTAGATAACGCCTCATTTTCCGAAATCTCAGACTGTTGTTTGATTTCAATCCACCCTTCATATTGATCCAAAAGCCCAGAAACTAAAAGCCACTCGCCTTTTTGTTTTATAACCTTGAAACAATCGCCAAATAAAAATTGGGAAATCAATTCACTTCTATGATTGTTTTCTTTGCGAAGTGGTGCAAGACTCAAATGGCAGTAACCGTATTTCAAGTTGAATCTTTAAAAATTATAATGCAAAAATAAACAAATAACAACATTTAAAAATGGAATGCATCCCACTCGAAGCGCATAATGCTTATTTTTGTTTAAAAAGTTCTATTTGCAATCACTGATCAATTTTTTTCATTTACATAAAACAGTTCTCATACGCGGAGCATTGGTTTTGGTCATTTCGCTTACCATATTATACCTCTTTCCAAAAAGCGGCCAGTTTCGATATGAATACCAAAAAGGAAGAGTATGGCAATATCCAACACTTTATGCTCCTTTTGATTTTTCGATTTTAAAAAGCAAAGCCAAATTAGAAGCGGAGCAAAAGCGTGTTCGTCAAAACCTAAAACCCTATTATCGAGTAAATCAAAAGGTATTAGACGAGGTCTTGGTTCAATATAAAACGCTTTTCTCCGAACATTTTTCCAGTTCAGACAGTTTGATTTCAAATTTAGATATCTATCAACAAGGTCAAAATATACTTTTTGATATTTATCAATATGGTGTGTTGCCTCCTAATGCAGATGTTGTAACAGATTCTGTTTTTTTAATTCAAAACAATGAAGTATTCTCGCTCCAGTCCGAAACTTTATTTGATCCAAAAGAATTGCTCCCCTTTGTTGAAAAACAAGTGAGAGAAAAAAAACTAGATTCTTTTTTGAGACCGTTTCAAGATTTATTTTTTACGTTAATTAATCCCAATATAGCCTTAGATCAACGATTTACAGCAGAAGCTGAAAAGCAAGCCTTAGGTGAAATATCAAAGGTGCGTGATCTGAAAATGGAAGGTGAATTGATTATCGCCGAAGGACAAGTAATTGACCAAACACACCTAGATCTTTTGGACTCCTTACGCTTTTCCTATGCTTCTCAAAAAGGCCAAAACAATGCTTTTTTGTGGATTATTATCGGTTATGGGGTTCTGATTGTCATCATTTTCTTTTTGTTATTAATGTTTTTGAAAAAATATCGTCCCGAAGTTTTTGAAAGCAACAAACAATTAGGCTTT
>JBMYZB010000082.1:0-7742 GCA_049609945.1 Flavobacteriaceae bacterium | reverse complement strand
TTCTCATGGTTCTACTCTGGCACTCTCGCTTGGAGAAGACCCTCAAGTGGCCGCGGTGGCTTTGTATTCTCCCAACATTCGGCTGGCTGATCCAGCTGCTGTGGTTTTATCCAAACCTTGGGGTATCCAATTAGCCCGTTTAGTGAAAGGTGGAAATTATCATGAAATGGATAGACTCACCGAAGCAAAAAAGAAGTTTTGGACTTATATTACACGCTTGGAATCAGGAGCTCATTTGCAAAAATTTTTAGAAGTAAAAATGCAGCCAGAAACCTTTGCAGCCTTTACTAAGCCTCTTTTTATGGGTTATTATTATAAAGATGAACAAAACAAAGATGAGGTAGTTTCTATTCCGGCACTACTAGCAATGTATGAGCAATTAGGCACCCCCGACAGTTTAAAACAAAAAATGACTTTTCCTGAGGCTGGGGAACACGTGATGACTTGCTATCTTTCAACTAAAAATTACGATCAAGTGACTAAAGCCACCCTTGATTTTTTAAACCGTATTTTATCTCAAAATGAAAAATAACGCGATCCTATTTTATTTTATTTCCTATTTATTTTGGAAGTGTACCACACCACCAGCCTTACCAGCATGGGTGCCTTATGATGAAACCGAAGAATTGGCTCAAAATGCTTCCAATAAAAATAAACGCTTGCAATACAAACGCCTGCAATCTCAACATACTGATAAGAACCATTGGTTTGTACCTTTTACAAAAGAATTGGCAAATTTTAACTCTCGTTATGAGGAATTAAAGCCCCATATTGTAGAGCGGTCCATTCCAGAGCTCCAAGCGGCAGTGGCCAATGAGACTTTTACCTATGAAGAGTTGACCTTGTTTTATCTTTATAGAATATATCGCTTTGAAACAGATTCAACCCTTTATCTTAACGCCATCATTAGCTTAAACCCTACCGTACTGGCCGAAGCGCGTGAAAAAGACAAGCATCCAGAAAAGCGAGCGCAAAAAACGCTTTACGGTATGCCTATACTCTTAAAGGATAATATTAATACAGTTGGAATGCCCACCACAGCTGGAGCAGCCGTGTTTAAAAACAATAGAACTGAAACAGACGCTTATATTGTGAAGCAATTAAAAGCCCAAGGCGCATTGATTTTAGGAAAACTTAATTTGAGTGAATGGGCCTACTATTTTTGTGAGGGTTGTCCTTTAGGCTACAGCGCCTTGGGGGGGCAAACGCTCAATCCCTATGGGCGAAAGCGCTTTGAATCGGGAGGCTCCAGTTCAGGAAGTGGGGTGGCCGCTGCGGCCAATTATGCCGTGGCAACTATTGGCACAGAAACTTCAGGATCTATCTTATCACCTGCTGCCAAAAATGCTTTAGTAGGTTTAAAACCAACCATTGGTGCAGTGAGCCGATCAGGAATTATACCCATTTCCTCCACCTTTGACACTGCTGGTCCTATGACCAAAAACGTGATAGACAATTTATTAATCTACAATGCTTTGATTGGATATGATTCTAAAGATCAATACAGCTATGCAGCTGCACCTCTAAATCCGGCACATTTAGATACTGCGAGTTTGAAAGGAAAACGTTTTGGTTTGTTGGACACAGATGCTCAAGACACCCTCTTGCAACAGGCCGTGCAAGAAATTCAAAAAGCAGGAGGAAAGGTGGTAGAAGTTACCTTACCCGACTTGGACATTGATATGTTTGTTAAAATTTTAGATACAGACATGAAAGTGGATTTGCCCCGCTATATCGAAACCTATGGCAATGAGTCCCTTACCGTTAAAAAAATTTCCGACGTCATTGCGTTTAATAATCAGGCTCCAGAAAAGTATGCTCCATATGGCCAAGAAATTTTTGAAAATATAGCCCAAGACACCACCGATTATAATGCTTTTCAATTTAAAAAAGCAAGCTTTAGAGCAGCACTCACAAAAGAATTAGACGCTCTTATGGATCGTCATCAATTGGATGCTTTGATCACATTGGACTATTTTACGTCGAGTTATTTGGCCACGGCACACTATAGTGCTATTGGTATTCCCATTGGATTTTATAGCAACGGAGAACCACAAAATATGAGCCTTATTGCCCGAGGTAAGCAAGAACAATTGTTGATTGAATTAGCGGCTGCCTATGAAAAAATGGCAGCCCATCGTAAACCACCAGAATTGTATCCCTAAGATGCGTACCAAAAGCTCAAAAACCAACCACATTAACGTCATTACCCTAGGGTGTTCAAAAAATGTTTTTGATTCTGAAGTGCTTATGGGGCAATTACAGGCCAATAATAAAGCCGTGACCCATGAGGGGGAAGGAAATATTGTGGTGATCAACACCTGCGGATTCATAGACAATGCCAAAGAAGAATCGGTGAACACCATTCTAGAGCAAATTGAACGTAAAAATGCCGGTGTGATAGACAAAGTCTATGTTATGGGGTGTTTAAGCGAACGCTATAAGCCCGATTTACAGAAAGAAATCCCTGATGTGGATCAATATTTTGGAACTACAGAATTACCCGCTCTGCTAAAGGTTTTAGGAGCCGATTATAAACACGAACTCATCGGGGAACGCATGTTGACTACCCCCAAGCACTATGCCTATTTAAAAATCTCGGAAGGTTGTGATCGCCCTTGTTCGTTTTGTTCCATACCTCTGATGCGGGGGAAACATAAATCGCGTTCCATTGAAGACTTGGCAGAACAGGCCAAAATATTGGCTGCCAAGGGTGTTAAAGAGCTGATTTTGATTGGTCAAGACACCACTTTTTATGGTTTAGACTTATATAAAGAAAGAAAATTAGCCGCCCTTTTAGAAGCCTTGACAAAAGTGGAGGGTATTGAATGGATTCGTTTGCACTACGCCTTTCCTACGGGATTTCCAAAAGAGGTGTTACAAGTGATGCGGGAGCAACCTAAAATTTGTAATTATTTAGATATTCCTTTACAGCACATTGCCGATCCCATTTTAAAATCAATGCGGCGGGGTACTACCCGAGAAAAAACCTCAGCACTACTAGAAGAAATACGAGCTGTTGTGCCAAACATTGCCTTGCGCACCACCCTCATTGTGGGTTATCCTGGAGAAACTGAAGAAGATTTTGAAACCTTAAAACAATGGGTAAAAGCCACACGCTTTGATCGTTTGGGATGTTTTACGTACAGCCATGAAGAAAATACTCATGCTTATCAATTGGAAGATTCTGTTCCGGAAGACATAAAACAAGAGCGTTTAAACGCGATCATGGAAATTCAGTCTCAAATTTCATGGGAGAAAAATCAAAAAAGTGTTGGGCAAACCTTTCAATGTATAATTGATCGTAAGGAAGGAAATTATTATGTAGGAAGGACTTTTAAAGACTCCCCAGATGTGGACAATGAAGTGTTGATAGATGCGCAAAAGCACTATCTAAAACCGGGTCAATTTGTTGCAGTAAAAATCATTACCGCCACCGATTTTGACCTTGAGGCAGAACCCGTGGCTATTCCTGAGTCTCAAGCTTAGACTCGCTTGTAAGCTTCATTTTAGGCAGTTCACTAAGGTTGTACTGATATAATTTTTCTTCACCCACCACCAAGGCGTTAGGAAAATCTAAAATGATGTCATAGGCAAATTCAATTGGGTAGGTTTCCACCACACTGGGTTTACTTTTGTTACTCACATCCACCACTTTTATACCCGCTGAACCATCACAAACAATAACATAGTTTTCATGCACCGCCAACCCATGAGGGTTGAACATAAGGTGTGTGGAAGTAACTTCTAAATCTTTGGGATCTTGAATGTTAATGATCTGCAATTCGTTTCTTTCAGTAAAGCAATTGGTTCCTCCGCGGAGGGTTACATAGGCATATTCCAGATCAGCTACTACCGGGTCACAGCTTCTAAAATGATCAATTTTATTTATAAAAGTAGGGTTTCCTGCTTCAGATACATCATACATAAGCATACCTGTTGCCGATCCTACAAAAAGAAAATCATTGAGAGTGTAAAGCGTTTCTGCCCAAGTATTGGTGCCAATTTTTCCCCAGCGGTTTGGCTTTTCATCTTTGTTAATTTCAAATAAAAGCAAATCGCTGTCGTTTATGGCATATAGGTAGTTTTCTATTGGTAAAAAGCGTGCCATAGAACCTGCTGTACTCACTGGGGTTGCATTGGCATCGGCCGTATAGGCAATATCATTACTAACGGTTTCTAGGGTATAAATTTGATCATCGAATAGACGCACTTTACTTTCTTCTTCTTGTCGAATTTCTAATTCCCAGGCCACCACAATGCCTTTAGAATGATCAACAGGATCACTAAAAACATAATCATAAGCATTTGCTTCTTCAAAGGGTTCAAAATTCCACCAAGGGTTATAATGAAAGACCTCTTCTACGGTAAAATCATCGATTAATTTTGGTTTCTCCATATCTGACACATCAATAACCACCAGAGCAGAAAACATATCGGCATAAAGACGATCATCCACTATGGCCATGTCAATATTCCCCTTCAGTTCAAAAAAGGCTATGTTTGCAGGGGCATTGGGGTCGGTATTGTCTAAAATATGGATGCCTTCAAAGGGTTTGTTGATTAAGACGTAATTTTTTATAGGTAATTATTTTTCCGGCTTTGGAATAGGGAATAGGATCTATTACTGTTGTTTTTGAGAAGCTTCATTGGTTTTGGCATAGACTGGGGTGTAGTAAGCTACATCAATCACTTTTCTACCCTCTTGGTTCTCTTCGAGTAGCTCTTCTTTCTCGATATTTTCAAAGGTTACGCTACAAGCTAAAAAAAGGAAAAGGAGGGGAGAAGCGGCAAGAAATGGACGAATACTCATAATTTTTTTAGCGATAATTTACAAATAGCATGCCACAGTGTTTTAAAAAGCAAGAAATATGGCATTAAAAAAGGCTACTTTGCTTTGATACCAAAAACTTCTAAAGAGTGGATTGTCCACAAAATAAATCACAGACCCTTTTCCTATCCTTTCTTGCCCGTAAACAAAGCTGTTGGGTTGCCGTTTTTTCTGTTCATAGCCAATAAAGCCATTTAGGGGTTTTGCCTCAGCCTTAAGATAGGCAGCATTAAATCCGTTGGCTAATAATGTATAGGCGTTTGGGTTTTGTCTGAGCGTAAAGAAGTGATCAATGCCAAAGTTGATGGGATGACTTTTGTCAAGGTGGGTGGCATAAATGCTTCCCAAAATGGAGCCACTAATTTCTTGGCGTTCTCTTTGATCAAAGTTGGTTTTTTGAGTATCGGGCTCGGGTAGTGGTTTAGCCTCTAGCGCCACGACTTCAAGTTCCGAAAACCATTCGAGTGCGTTTCCCCAGGCCACAATTTTCCCTCCTTTCTCTACCCAAGAAATCAATTGGTTTGTTTCCTGTTGATTAAAAATGGCGTTGTAATTACCTTCGGGAAATAGGAGTACGTCAAGGGCGTGGAGTTGATCAAACAAAGCCGATTTATTGTAGCGTAAAAGTGGATAATTCAGTTCCTGTTCAAAAAAGTGCCAAGTTTCACCATAGCCATAAGGATCCATCTCTTCGTGTTTAAGTAAAGCAATAGAGGGTTTGGAAACTGCTTTTAGAGTGGTTGCTCCCAAATCTGGGCCTTTTTGAGCCCATCCGGTTTGTAGGGCGTTTGGTGTAAGTTCATGTTTGGCCGCCAAATCATAAACTGTGTTCACCCAATACTCTTGGTTGAGGTGATCATTTTTAAAAAAGAAAAGGCTGCCCGAGGGCCACTGTTTGCCTTCCAATTCAATCTTTTTTAAGGTATATCGCGGAAACAAATTTTCTTCTAGCGCAGCAGCCAAAAACTTGGAACTCTGTAAACCGCTTAGGGGTAAAGAAAAACCAAAAGCCTCTTTAGGAATTTCAATGGGAGGGGTTTCCTCTTTTGAGGTTGGGTTAGTAAGCACCGCATTTTTTGAGGCTAGGGCTTTTAAACCATAAGCATAGGGTAACGACCAAGCTGTGATATCATAGGTTAAGGAATCTTCCAAAGTTGTTCTGGGTTCTAATAGGACTTGTGCCAAAAGGCCTTTTTTTTGTTGGGTAGAAACCACCAAGGCATTTGAGCTAAAGGTCACATTACCATTTTGTTGGTTTTGATAATCAAAACCTTTTAGGTTTTTGGCTGTTCCCAATCGAGAGGTCTCAATATTATGTGTATGCAAGAGTTTTTCTAGTGCCTTAAGAGCTTGTTCTTGCCCTTCCATCACAAAGGATTTGATTTCCAAGTCTTGTTGAAAGTAAGCATGGTTATTTTCCAGCAGCCTTTTTTTGTATTTAAGCACTATTTCTAAAGAAGAAATACCGGTGGTGTAATGTCCTAAAATACGATCTTTTAGGGAGAGAGGTAAGCCGTTTTCTTTGAAGATATTCAATCCAGCCCTACCGCCACCTGCTTGTTCAAAGGTCATGCCAATAGCACCCAAAAAAGTGGGGTAAGTATCGCCGTAGCTAGGATAAAGCAAATCAAAGACTTCTTTGGTAAAATAACGCCATCCCATGGCGTCAAAATAGTGGGCGTTATTTTTTCCGATCTGTTCTTGAAAGGTCTTTTGAAAGGGTGTGATCAGGCTATGCATGGGTTTGGCTGCCGGTGCAAAGTAATAGTTACTGTTGATGCCTTGTTCATGAAAATCGATGTGCACGTGAGGCAACCACTCATTGTATAGGGCAATTCGGGCCTGACTTTCTTGTTGACTTACCCATGCCCAATCTCGGTTTAGGTCAAAGTGATAGTGGTTGCTTCTTCCGTTGGGCCAGCCTTCTTGGCGGGCAATGGCATTAGCAACGTCTATGTTACGATTGCTTTTATTTTGTTTATAAAATTGCACATATCGATCCCGACCATCAGGATTAAGACAGGGGTCTAGGATCACAACCATATCGTTGAGCCATGCCTTGTGTTCACTGAGCAAGCTATAGGCGGTTTTCATGGCTGCCTCAGTGCTTGAGGCTTCATTGCCGTGAACGTTATAACTCAACCATACAATTGCCTTATCGTTGGCGTTAAGATCATTCTCAGTGCTCTTTTTATTGCGGTGTTGGATTTGTATTGTTTCGAGATAGGCTAAATTTTCAGAGCTGGAAAGGATGGCCACCACCAAGGGTCTGCCCTCATAGGTTGTTCCATAAGATTGGAGGTGCAATTGATCTGAATAATGATCCAAATACTCAAAATAAGAGACCACCTTATGGTGAGGGGTAAAGGCTTCTCCTAAAGGATAGCCTAAAAAATCAGAAGGCGATTGCAGTTCTTGAGCTACAAGGAGAAAACAAGAGCAAAGGCTTATAACTAAGGGGTAGTATTTTTTCGTCATGGGTATCTTAAATGGCTTTGTTATTTCAATTTAAATCTACTTCTAAAAAAACAAATATCTTTACACAAAACTAGCTATGCAACACACGGCCTTACCCTATGTAAAGACAGGGCGTTTTTCTTCCTTGATGTGCGATTATCTCGCAGCGCAAAGTAGCTTGCATCCGTTTTATGGTCGGTTTCCTAAGGTAGCTAATTTTGAAAAGCAAGCCAAAGAAAAAGTGCAGTCCTTTACCCCCACCATGCGGACAGTGTTAGTGGACAGCCTCAAAAAGCAATATAGCAACAATACTCCATATCCAGCTACCCAAAAAGCACTTGAACTCCTGAAAAAGGACAATACAGTGACCCTTACAACGGGTCATCAATTGTGTTTAATGACTGGGCCTTTATTTTTTTTATATAAAATTATTACTGTCATCAAGGCAGCTCAA
>JBMYZB010000081.1:0-7791 GCA_049609945.1 Flavobacteriaceae bacterium | reverse complement strand
AGACCATATAGGAATTCATGATGGGCAAATCAACAATGGAGCCGATGATGATGGCTCCGGTAACGTAACTTTGTTAGAAATTGCCGAAGCATTTCAGGCGGCGGTCTTGGACGGAAACGGACCAAAACGATCTCTTGTTTTTTTGCATGTAACCGGCGAAGAAAAAGGATTGTTGGGGTCTAAGTATTATGTTGATCACCCCTTATTGCCTTTGGAAAATACTGTTGTTAATTTAAATGTAGATATGGTAGGTCGGTTAGATCCCAAGCGTGAGGATAAAGACCCAAACTACATTTATTTGATTGGATCTGATAAACTCAGCCAAGAGTTACACGAGGTCTCAGAACAAATAAATGCCAAGTATACGCAACTCAAATTGGACTATACTTATAATGCTGATGATGATCCAAATCGTTTTTATTATCGAAGTGATCATTACAATTTTGCTAAAAAAAATATTCCAATCATTTTTTATTTTAATGGAACCCATGCCGATTATCATAAACCCACAGACACCCCAGACAAAATAAACTATGACATTTTAGAAAAAAGAGCGCAATTAATTTTTTATACGGCTTGGGAATTGGCAAACAGAAAAGAACGAATTCAATTAAAATAATACGATTCCTACCTATTTATGAGAACTATATACATTGTACCCTTGTTCCTTTTATCAACTTTCTTGATTGCTCAGGAACCCTTGGTTTCAGATTCTTTAAATCAAGGTCAAGAAGAATATATGGAAAAAGTAAAACGCTTTTCCCTTGGTGCCAAGTTAGGTATTCCCAATCTTGCAGGGGGCTCAATTGAAGTGGTGCTACCACTATTTCAGAATCGTCTGGCTCCTTATTTTGATTACAGTCAATTTTCTGTTAATCTAGATTCTTCAGAATCTTCACTTTCCTTTAGCGAATTGGGTGCTAATATATATTTTAATGATAAAGGAAAAGGGTTTTTTGTGGGCTTAGGAAGTGCTAGAATGAATTCGGATGTTTTATTTACAGATTTGGTCTTTTCAGAAGATGGGGTTACCACCAGCGGATCTGGGAGCACAGACTTAAATCTCAATATCTTTAATGTAAAATTAGGAATAAAAAGTGGAGGCACATTCTTTTTTCGCTTTGAAGTGGGTTATGGCTTGGGTAGCATCCCAGATCAACTTACATTTACAGCAACATCTCAAGGAATTACTGAGCAATTCACAGAAGATATTCCTGCCATTCCTGGTATAGGAACCAATGGTTTATTGATTGGCAACATTGGTTTCGGCTTATCTTTTTAGAAAGGCCACCTCTAGCACATTTGCTGAAATAATGGAGACGCTTTAAGCCCTGTTTTTAGGCTTTTTATTAGGAATTCTTCCTTGATTTCCCATTCCGTCAAAATCGTTAGAATCAGGATTCAAGACATTTTGTTTTTCTTGGATTCGTTTTTGTTTCCAAATAATGGAAAGTAAAAAATATAGATAGATTGCAAAAATGAGCAATCCAACTCCAAACATGATTTGATTATTCATTTTATTCACTTTTTATTTTCATTCCTTCGTTGTCTAATTGCAATGGCAAAAGCAAGAATGGTTACGGGCCACAAACCCACATAAATGCCTTCCAATTGATGCCCTGTAAACCACAAATAAATAGAATACAAAAAGCTGAAAAAGGCCAATAAAATAGGATAATATTTTTCTAGAAAACGCATTGCGATTGATTTATGTTATGCTTTCAATATACAAATTCTTAAAATGTATTCACTAAAACGTTATAAAAAAGGAAGACTTCTATTTAAAAACAGTGATGACTTGGAGCACAACACTGTTTAGCTTCTGTAAGATTGAATATATATCCGTTAATTATTAAAAATAAAAAACATTATGCCAAAAATCAGACATCGGTTTATTGTTTGCTCTCCTCCTACCCAATTCAATGCTTAAGATACTTTTGTTCAAGCTCTTTCATATTCTCCAAGAAACGCAATATATATTTAATCCACATTTATATAATATTTAGGCTGGAAACAAGATGAAAAGATTCTGTAGATCAAGTATAATTATTAGATTTAAAAAAAAATCAAAGTGATTTATCTGCATAAAATTCTGCCACTTTTTTTTATGCCCATAATGCTACTTCTAGTTGCCATGTTTATTTGCATAAAAAAGGGCTACAAAAAACTTTCTTATGTTTTTTTAGCATTGTTTTACATTTCAGCAACTCCTATTTTTTCTAATTTTTTATTTCAAAGGGTAGAAGGTGAATACCTATACCAAAACATGGAAGCTATAGAGAATGTAGATGCAATTGTTGTTTTGAGTGGTATGCTAAGGATTAATGAATTTGAAAATAGTATTAAAATTGAATGGGAAGACATTGATCGATTTTTTGGCGGAATTGACCTTTATAAAGCAAAGAAATCAAACACCCTTGTATTTACCGGTGGAAAAAGCCCTTATAACATAACACATATTTCTGAAGGAGAAATTTTAAAAGACTACGCTATAAAATTTGGTGTTTGTGAACAAGATATAAGAGTCACAAAAGAAGTGTTAAATACCTATGAAGAATCGCTTGCCGTTGCAGAATTGATTGGGAAAAATAAAACTATTCTTTTGGTAACTTCTGCTTATCATATGAAAAGGGCAAAAGGTTTATTTGAAAAACAGGGGGTTTTTGTTATCCCGTATAAAGTGGATTTTAAAGTTCCGCCCAAACCAAACTTCTATTTAATTGATATTCTACCAAGTGCAATTTATTTAAAGAGGACCGAAGTGGCTTTAAGAGAAGTTTTAGGGAGATTATATTATGAGGTTTTTTGGTTTTGAATTTTAAAAATTATGGGACCAAAAAAAACTATAGACTACTTAACTTTCCAATAACCCTCTTGTTTTTCTGTACAATTAATGCAAATGGGCTCTCAAAAGTTTTTTTCTGTTGATCGTATTTACTGCTAATTCAAACATTGAATTAGTTATCGTTTAATTGCTTAACAATTTATTTAAGATCATTAAGGGCCATACATTAAAAAAAATTACGTTTCAATGAGATTATGTCTCTCACTATTTACTTAGAATCTGATGTAGAATAATTTAGTTTTATAAGATTAAAAAGTGGGTATTCATTAATGAAGTACTTCCAAAATAAAACATAAAAAAATCCGCTGCATTACCTCATCCCCACTTTAAGAGAATATAAATTTATCTGAAATAATTATAAACAGAGGATTGATTAACACTGAATACTTATAGAACTATAAGGCTTGCTTATAAAAAAAAGGGAGTGGCCTGAAAATAGCTTGCTTATTGGAATGCACACTCCCTCTCATCACCTTCGCAAATGGAGGATTTGTGCATAAATTTAAAACAAGTCATCTATTTACGACAAGCAAAACCTACTACATAATTACTGCATTTAAGAAAAGCTATATAGATGTCTTTGATTCAAACACAGGGGGCCTGGCTTTTGAAAAGGGTTTTCTATTGAAACAGCTTGGACCCATATAGTATACAATCTATTTTCGATAAAATTAAATTATGAATAACATTTTACTCCTTTCAATATCTATTGTTATTTTGTATTAATCTTACCAATAACTTCTGAGGGTGTTCAATATTGAATTAACTGCCATTAAAAGTTAAATTTATAGAATAAAAAAGCACATTCCGCTATGGATAAACAAGCTTATGTTATTGGATTAGATTTTGGAACAGACTCGGTAAGAGCCGTATTGTTAAATAGTATAACAGGAAAAGAAGAAGCCACATCAATTCATTATTACAATCGATGGGAGGCGTTGCACTATTGTAAGCCAATTGAAAACCAATTTAGACAGCATCCTCAAGACCATATTGAAGGTTTAGAAAAAACCATTAAAGAAGTACTGCAAATATCGGGAGTAATGCCTACATTGATCAAAGGAATTGCAGTTGACACCACCGGATCTTCTCCCCTACCTTTAGCTGAAGACGGAGAAGCCTTAGCCTTTAAAAAAGGTTTTGAAGACAACCCAAACGCTATGATGATCTTATGGAAAGACCACACGGCTACTGCTGAGGCTGAAGAAATTAATGAATTAATAAAAAACTGGGGGGGCGTAAACTACTTAAAATTTGAAGGAGGTATCTATTCCTCAGAGTGGTTTTGGGCCAAAATTTTGCATGTTATTCGTACAGACCCCCAAGTGTCAAAAAGAGCTTTCACTTGGATGGAGCACTGTGATTATTTAACCTATTTACTTATTAAAGATAAAAACCTAAAGACATTTAAGCGATCTCGTTGCGCAGCAGGTCATAAAGCGATGTGGCACACGGAATGGAAAGGCTTGCCAAGTGAAGATTTTTTGATTCAATTACACCCCTATTTAGCTACGCTTAGAAATAAACTTTATGAGGAAACCTATACTTCTGATACGGTGGCTGGTAAGTTATCTTCTTTTTGGGCAAAGCGTTTGGGACTTACCACGGATACAGTGGTTTGCGTGGGTACCTTTGACGCCCATGCAGGAGCCGTTGGAGCGCGCATAATAGAAAATACATTAGTGCGAGTAATGGGCACCTCAACTTGTGATATTATGGTTTCAAGTAATGCGCGGTATCAAAATCAAACCGTCAGAGGTATTTGTGGACAAGTGGATGGATCTGTAATTCCTGGCATGGTTGGGCTTGAAGCCGGACAATCTGCTTTTGGTGATTTGTTGGCATGGTTTAAAAATATATTACATTGGCCCATGGCTAATGTTGTGGCAACCTCTACAGCCATTAGCCAACAACAAAAAGAAAAGCTTCAGGCCGAGTTTGATGAAACAATTATGGCTACATTAACCAAAGCTGCCACTTCATTATCTCCAGAAGAATCTATTCCAACGGCTCTGGATTGGATTAATGGTCGTAGAACACCAGATGCCAATCAAAAGCTTAAAGGAGCCATATCAAATCTCAGCCTAGGCACCACGGCTCCCCATCTTTTTTTGGCACTAATTCATGCTATTTGCTTTGGATCAAAAACAATTGTTGATCGTTTTGTTGAAGAAGGTGTCCAAATTGACCAAGTGGTGGGTATTGGAGGAGTAGCCAAAAAATCACCATTCATTATGCAAACCTTGGCCAATACTTTAAACAAACCTGTTTTGGTAGCTGAATCTGAACAAACCCCAGCCCTAGGAGCAGCCATTTATGCCGCAGTGGCCGCTGGTGTTTATCCTTCTTTTTCTGAGGCAGTAAAAGTTTTAGGATCTCCTTATATTGCTAAATATATACCAGAAGCCTCACAAGTAAAAAAAATGAAAAGACTTATGGAACGCTATACTGATTTAGGCCTCTATATAGAACAAATGACAAAATCCGCTATGCAATAATGAAATCAAAATTTAGTGCTTTAAAAGAAGCTTGCTACAATGCCAATATGGAACTCAACGCACTGGGATTAGTGGTTTATACCTTTGGTAATGTGAGTGCTGTTGATCGTAAAAATCAAGTCTTTGCCATTAAACCTTCTGGAATAGCCTATGAGGAATTAAAGCCAAATGATATGGTTATTGTTGATTTTGATAACCAAGTGGTAGATGGAGGGTATAAACCCTCTTCTGATACCAAAACCCATTCCTATTTATATAAAAATTGGAAAAATATTGGAGGTATTGCCCACTCTCATGCCCTTTATTCAGTGGCTTGGGCTCAGGCACAGCAAGACATTCCCATTTTGGGTACCACGCATGCTGATCACCTTACAGTGGATATTCCTTGTGCCCCACCCATGAGCGATACCCTCATTAAAGGCGATTATGAACACAATACAGGAGTACAAATTATCGATTGTTTATACAATAGAAATTTAAATCCTAATGAGCTAGAAATGATTTTATTAGGCAACCACGGACCCTTTTGTTGGGGAAAAAATGCAGCAAAAGCAGTCTTTAATGCTCGGGTTTTGGAAGAAATTGCTCATATGGCATATATAACGCTTCAAATTAATCCAAACACACCTCGATTAAAAGATTCGCTCATAAAAAAACATTATGAACGAAAGCATGGAAAAGATGCCTATTATGGACAAGATAAAATGAGATGAATAAGCTAAAGAATAAAAAAATTTGGTTCCTTACGGGCACTCAAAATTTGTACGGAGAAGAAACACTTCTGCAAGTAAGCAAAAATGCACAAACGTTGATTGCAGGGTTAAATGAATCGGAACACATCCCGCTAAGTATTGAATTTAAACCCATTTTAAAAACACAAGAAGAGATTTTAGAAATTTGTGTGGCATCCTCTGTGGATAAAAATTGTATTGGTGTTATAACATGGATGCACACTTTTTCGCCTGCAAAAATGTGGATTAACGGTTTAAAAAAATTACAAGTACCCCTTCTCCACCTCAACACTCAATTCAATGCAGAAATACCATGGGATAGCATTGATATGGATTTTATGAACCTCAATCAATCGGCTCATGGAGATCGAGAATTTGGTCACATTGCTACTCGTTTAGGACTCAAGCGAAAGGTTGTGGTGGGGCATTGGAAAACACAAAAAGTACAGCAATCTGTTGGCTATTGGATGCGGGCCGCTCTGGGTTATGACGAAATGCAAAATCTAAAAGTGTGTCGTTTTGGAGACAATATGCGCGAAGTGGCTGTTACTGAAGGAGACAAGGTAGAGGCACAAATTCGATTTGGATTTTCAGTAAACTCTTTTGATGCTTCCGATATTGTTGCAGAAATAGAACAACTTTCATCAGAGGAGGTGTTGGGTCTTGTTACTACCTATGAGTCGAGTTATGTCTTGGACAAAAAGCTCCAAGCAGGAGGGACACAACGCCAATCTCTTTTTGAAGCAGCCAAAATTGAATTGGCTATTAGGCGTATTTTGGATCGGGGTGGGTTTAAGGCATTCACAGACACTTTTGAAAATTTAGGTGATCTTAAACAACTTCCTGGCATTGCCACCCAGCGTCTTATGGCTGATGGGTATGGGTTTGGAGGAGAAGGCGATTGGAAGACAGCCGCCCTCACACGCGTTCTAAAGGTGATGTCTATTGGGTTAAATAAAGGCACTTCTTTTATGGAGGATTATACCTATCATTTTGCTAAAAATAAAGATTTGGTTTTAGGCTCTCATATGCTTGAGATATGCCCTTCTATAGCAGAAACTAGACCCTCATGCGAAGTGCATCCGCTGAGTATTGGTGGAAAACAAGATCCAGTTCGATTAGTTTTTAATACTTCGGCAGGCGAAGGGCTCAACTTAACCCTTGTTGATCTTGGTAAACGTTTTCGATTTGTGCTTAATGAAGTTACAGCAGTACCCCTAACCGAGGCTTTACCCAAACTGCCTGTAGCACGAGTGCTTTGGGAATGTAAGCCCAATTTGGAAATAGCTAAATCCGCCTGGATCTTGGCTGGTGGAGCCCATCACACGGTGTTTACTCAAGCCCTGCAAACACAAATCATAGAAGACTTAGCCGCCATGACCGAGGTAGAATTGTTGATAATTGATAACCAAACAACCCTTAGAGGATTTAAAGAAACTATTATGGCAAACGAACGCCACTTCGAAAAGTAAATAACGCTATAAACTATCATAATAAAAAATAGTGTTTGACCCTTATAACTTAGCACGCTTCAATTGTATTTAAAGTCAACCCAAAAAGATCACTAAACAAAAGATTTCTTTGGTATCAAAAATAGATTGTGAAACCGTTAACTATTTCATTTATGAAATATTGGGTTTTCTTTACTGTTTTAGAAAACAGTTTTTCTTTTAAATTGTAAATTAATGACCGTAGATAGCAACTTTGTAAACTGCAA
>JBMYZB010000080.1:0-7800 GCA_049609945.1 Flavobacteriaceae bacterium | reverse complement strand
TTCAAATATTTTCTGAAAATGAAATTTCGGTCCAACTTGAAAACAAGAAACAACCAGCCCAGAAACTTTTTCGGGAATAAATTTAAATTTTTCGTTTCCAGATTTGTGTTCTTCCCAGCAGTGAAAAACCTATAAACCCGCGCACTTTTAGGGTGTTGTCATCTATAAACTCAATGTAGCAATCATATTCCTTACCCGATTTAGGGTCTAAAATGGTTCCGTCTTCCCAACCCACTTTGGTTTGAATCAAATTGTTCACAATAACCAATCCTGCAATGGGTTGGTTTTTCAAAGCTCCTTCGCAATTAATGCATAGCTTCCCTTGATCTTCGGGCAATAGTAGGGTTTCAATTTTACCATAAAGTTTTCCGCCATTTTGATAAAAAACTACTTCTGATTTTTGCAATCCTGTTTCGTCATCTGTAGTAATCCAAACATCTTCAATAGAAGGGGTTTGTGGCGAGGCTGTTAAGAGGGGTAAAAGGATGAGTAAATGTATCATAATGACAATAAAATAGTTATTTTGGTTAAAAATACAATTATTCAATTAATGAAAAGGCTTTCAAACTATTTTTGGATTTTAATCCTTCTCCTGCTATTAGGTGGATTTATTTATACCGTAGATAAACAATTAATTAGTGGCTTTTTAAATGAGGCTCAAACCGAAAAACATTATCTATTTCTTCTTTTTTTGCTTCTTGGGGTGGGCACATTAATCACTTTGGTGCTTTATGCCGATAGAAAATCATCTAAATAAACCTAGAAACAATCCCTATCTTTGACCAAAAAAAGATGCTACATTTTGATACCTCTGCCATAGAGGCCATGGAAAAAATTTATCGGCTTAATTTGATTAACAGTGTCACTGGCTATAAATCAGCACATTTGATTGGCACACAATCAGAAACGGGAGTTTATAACCTAGCCGTGTTTAGCTCTGTGATTCACCTAGGCAGCAATCCGCCTTTAATAGGATTTATTTTACGCCCCACCACTGTGCCACGCCACACCTATCAAAATCTTAAGGCCAATAAAGCCTTTACACTCAATGCTATCTCAGCAAACCAAATTGCAGATGCACACCATACTTCTGCAAAATATCCTGCCACTATTTCAGAATTTGAACAAACGAATTTAGTGCCAGAAAACAAACTTGATTTTAACGCCCCCTTTGTAAAAGGAGCACCCATTCAAATGGCTTGTCAGTATGAAAACGAGTACCCCATTAAGGAAAATGACACCCTTCTAATTGTAGGTTCCATTCAGCACCTTTTTGTTACAGATCGAATGGTGGGCAATGATGGATGGGCTACCCTAGAAAAAGGGGATATCGTATCCATAAATGGTTTAGATGGCTATGCCCTGCCTCAACTTATTGAGCGTTTTGCTTATGCCCGACCAAAAAAACAAACCTAAATGAAGGGGTGAAAGGAATGAATCAAAGATGGTGGGAATATGCTTTTGCTCATAGTGCTGAGGTGCCTAAGTTGTTAGTGTCTTTGGAACGGGAAACCCATCAAAAGATATTGCAACCACGAATGCTCAGTGGCCCCCTTCAAGGTCGATTCTTGAGTTTAATTTCAAAATTGTTACAGCCTGACAAGATAATAGAGGTTGGAACTTTTACAGGCTATGCCACCCTTTGCTTAGCAGAAGGGCTAACCCAAAAAGGTGAAATTTATACTATTGATTGCAATGAAGAGTTGGTTTTTATACAACAAAAATATTTTCAAAAAAGCCCACAGGCCAACCAAATCAAACCGCTTTTAGGCTCTGCTTTAAACGTACTACCTTTGTTGGAAGGACCTTTTGATCTGGTGTATTTAGATGCCGATAAAATCAATTATGATCAATACTTCGAAATGGTGTTGCCCAAAATGCGTAAGGGAGGATTAATCATTTCTGACAATGTGCTTTGGGATGGCAAGGTTATTGGAAAAGTAAACGCTAAAGATGAGGTTACTAAAACCCTACAGGCCTATAATCACAAATTGAAAAATGATGCTAGGGTGCACAGTGTAATGCTCCCTTTTAGAGATGGTATTACATTGAGTTGGGTAAACTAAATATCTCTTTTAATTGAGTCGCTAAGGTTATTAAAATCTTCTTTCACCTTATCAACCTCGTCTGTAATGTCTTTGGTAATTTTTTTTGTAGGGCTTTCCACATCAACAGACTTTTGAATTTCTCGTTTAATATCATTTGTGGCTTGGCGTACTTGTGTCATACCCTTGGCCAAGGTTCTAGCAATGGAAGGAATTCTATCGGCCCCAAAAACAAGCAGTACAATAAAAAACACAAAAACTATTTCCGCTCCGCTAATAAACCACATTACTAAAAAATTTTACCAAAGATAAAAGGTTTGTATCCATAAAAAAAGCGGTCGAATTTAAAAATTAGACCGCATCAATCATTTCAATTAGCCTTTGATTTTTTCTTTAAACTTATCAAAATCGGAAGGTGATTCCTCTTTTGGCCAACTATTGTTAGAAGTATCAATATCGGCTGTTTCAAGGTCGGGATCAACTACAACGCCAATCAATTCTTTATCGGAAGCAATAACCTTTCGAACAACTTGATCGTTTTTTCGCCAAACTTGGGGTGGATATGTGACACGCTCCACAGTGCCATCGGCATAGCTATATTCAACAATGAGGGGCATCACCAAGCCTCCGGGTTTTTCGAATTCAATCTCATAAAAATAGCTGGGCACTTTAGCTGTTTCGTTGACAGGATTTTCTTCTAAAAACTCTTTTAATACTGTAGAATCACTCACAGTGCTTTTGTCTGTATCTAAGTCTAAACTGTCTTCTTGAGCCATAAACACCATGGGAGGTAGATCGGCTAGAGTCATGTCATATTGCGCTAGTAGTTTGTTAACCTTCGGACCGGGTTGATCTGTTATACGAAATTTTTTGACTTCGCTCACGCCAATATCAACATAATCTGTGCTATAAAACCATCCGCGCCAAAACCAATCTAAATCTACCGCAGAAGCATCTTCCATGGTACGGAAAAAATCTTCTGGAGTTGGGTGTTTGAACATCCAGCGTTGGGCATAGGTTTTAAAGGCGTAATCAAAAAGTTCGTTACCCATAACAGTTTCTCTAAGGATATTTAGAGCAGTGGCCGGTTTAGCATAGGCATTAGGCCCCAATTGATACACATTTTCTGGGTTGGACATAATGGGGGAAATAAAATCTTGATCTCCGGCCATGTAAGAAACAATTTTGGATGGCTCACCGCGACGAGAAGGATATTTATCTTGCATGCCAATAGATTCTGGATAGGTTTCTCCAAATTCTTGTTCAGTTAAATATTGCATAAAGGTGTCTATTCCTTCATCCATCCATCCCCATTGACGCTCGTCTGAATTTACGATCATCGGAAAGTAGTTATGACCTACTTCATGAATAATCACACTAATCATTCCAAATTTGGTTCGGTCTGAATAAATACCGTCTTTTTCTGGTCTTCCATAGTTCCAACAAATCATTGGATATTCCATCCCCTGGTTTTTGGCATGAACAGATACCGCCTTTGGGTAAGGATAATTAAAAGTAAATTTAGAATAGGTTTTAAGGGTTTGCAGAACAGCTTTGGTCGAATATTCTTCCCACAATGGATTTCCTTCTTTTGGATAGAGCGAAACGGCCATCACTTTGTTAGGCCCAATTTGCACAGCTTGACGTTCCCAAATAAACTTCCTAGAGCTGGCAAAGCCAAAATCACGAACATTTGTAGCTTTAAATTTCCAAGTGCTGGTTTTCTCTGAAAATTGACTCTCTTTTTGCTCTGCTTCCTCTTGAGTAACAATTATAACAGGTTTATCAAAACTGGTTTGTGCTTCTCTAAATCGTTTGTATTCTTCTCGGCTCAATACCTCCTTAGGGTTTTGTAAAGTGCCGGTGGCTTCCACCACATGATCAGAAGGAACGGTAATATTGACTTCATAATCGCCAAATTCTAAAGCAAATTCTCCGTTGCCCCAAAACTGGTAGTTTTGCCAGCCTTCCACGTCATTGTAGACACACATACGCGGAAAAAATTGTGCAATAACATAGGCTCGGTTGTCGTCTTCTGGAAAATATTCGTATCCCGAACGAGCCCTGTTTTCTATATGATTATTAACCTTGTACCACCAATCTACTTGAAACACAAATTGTTCTCCGGGTTGTAATGGTTTGGGTAAATCAATGCGCATCATGGTCATGTTAATTATATGGCGCAGAGCTCTTCCTTCCGCATCTTTCACTGCTTTTATATTAAATCCTCCATCAAAGGGATCTTTCATATAATTAGAAACAAAACTTTTAGGTTGCATTAAAGGTGTTATTCCACTCCCGTTTTTTTCTAAAGCCGGAGCATCTTTTTTACGTATGTTTTGATCTAATTGCATCCATAAATAGGGCAACGCATCGGGAGAGTTATTTGTATAGGTGATTGTTTCTTTACCGTCTATTCTTGGATTTTTATCATTCAAGTTGATATCCATCACATAATCTACCTTTTGTTGGTAGTATTCTACTCCAGGAGCCCCGGAGGCGTTGTGATACTTATTGGGGGTCGCAAATTGATCATAAAGCTGACGAAATTTGTTTTCATTTACGTGGCCTTGCTGTTGCGTTTCGGCTTCTTGTGCTGAGAGCCACATCAAATTAAGGAGTAAATAGCTAATCAATAAATTTTTCATTTTCATAGTGGGTTTAATTTTGGGGTTTTTCAACTTTGTTGTTTTCTTAAGAGTTCTCTATTTCTATTTCAAATCTAAGCGAATATAGGGGTTATTTTTATCTAGCAAAAAACTTTTTCGAGTTTGCTTGTGCTTAAAATGGACAATGTTTTTTTGGTCTTCAAAAAGAGATAGTAAGATTCGGTTTTCAATTTGGAGTGTTTTTAATGAATCTTTTATTTCTATCTCAATATAGTGTACCGCAACATCATTTTTATATTCTCTGCCCAAATAGCGTATTGGGAGAATTAACTTTTTCGATTCAAATTTGAGATTATTACTAAAATATTGAGTCATCAAACGATCTGCCATATTTTTGTCAGAATCAGGCGCCAACCGAATGTCGGGATGCTGCTCAAGTAAAGCAGCTTCTAAATCATCTATGAAAATTTGAGAGGTGATTTGAAGGGCTTGTTCTTCTTCTTTAAAGAAAACAACAGTTGTGCTCACATAGAATTTATGCGGCATTCCTGCGAGAAAAATAACCAATAAGAGGGAGCAAAAACTTTTCAGCATTTCATTGTGCCAGATTCTTTTTGTACTGTCTGCTTTTTTCTATCAAATAGTCAATGAGTAAAAACTGTTGACTTTGTTTAAGCAAATCTGAAGACTTTAATTGAGTATCAATAAATTCTAAAAAACCTACTACCTCATCTTTTTGTAAAGCTAGGTCTTGTTCAAAAAAAGAATCCTCAAAAACATACGGTAAAATTTCACTTGGTTTGAGTTTCATTTTTTCTTCTTCGGTTTTATTTGAAAGGGCTTTGGCCAAGAGCTTGGCGAGATTCACAAGGTCTAAACCGTTGGTGAGCTGTCTGTCGTCTGCCAGTTTATTAATCACCTTGGTTGACTTGTCTTGCGTATAATCAAATCCTTTAAATTCTTCTTCTTTGAGGTCTAGGAATTTTTCTGTGTTTTCTGGGGTAATCACCACTTCATTTAGAGCTGTAATATTTTCTGTAACACTCACCACCAATCTTTTTTTAGCTATTATTTCCGAGGTAATTTTAAGTGCTTTTATACGAATATTTACGGCTGAAAAAATCAATTCATCACCCTCTTTAACTTCAATTTCAAATTCACCTAAGGCATCGGTTATAGTGGAACTTAAAGCGGTATTATTTATCACATTGGCTGCTACAACATCTGTGTTTTTGTATAGTAATTTTCCTTTGAGAGGTATCCGATCTTGTGCTAAAAGGACACTACCAAAAAGAACTAGTAGTAGAAAAAAAGTAGTATTTTTCATTTTCTAAAGATAAGTTAGTCCTCTAAAAAAACGGATCTGTGGATGTTAATTTTTTAATAATACCATGAATGAAGGCATTGAAATAAAATGTATTTCTCTAGAGCAGGTATATATTGTTAGGCACCCTGTTTTACGACCCAACCGCCCCTTTTCAAGCTGCTTTTTTGATAAGGACACCCACTCAAAGGCGGTTCATTTGGGTGCTTTCAATGGTCAGCAATTGGTAGGAGTGCTTAGTGCTCTGCCCAACCTTTGTTCCCATTTAGAACTTCAAAAGGGGATGCAATTTCGCGGTATGGCTGTATTAGAAAACCATCGTAACAAAGGGATTGGAACCCTGCTCATAGAAAGGCTAACTGACCATATTGAAGCGCAAAGGGAATGGGATTATTTTTGGCTCAATGCCCGTATCCAAGCAATTTCATTATATTTAAGGGTTGGAATGATTCCGCTGGGAGCCCCCTTTGACATTCCAAAAATTGGTTTGCACCAATGTGTTTATAAAAATTTGTGATGCATAGAAAAGAATTTTTAACAACCCTTCTATTGGGCTTGGCAAGCTCTGGGCTTGATGCCAAAACTCTTTTTGATCCGTATTCTAAAGAAATTCTTTTGGGGAAAGGAAAACCCCTATTGAGCAAAGTAGAAAATCCATTACTTCAACACGTTCAAAAAGCCTTTGACCAAATGGCCGCTGCAGCACAAAAAGAAAACATTGCCCTGAAGGTGGTATCTGGCTATCGATCGTTTGATCGGCAAGCCTCCATTTGGAATCGAAAATACGAAGCCAATACAACGGCAGGTTTAAACCCCAAGGAAAATATTCAAAAAATAATTTCCTATTCCACCCTTCCAGGAACTTCCCGGCATCACTGGGGCACTGAAATAGATGTTATTGACGCTGGACCTAAAGCAGAAGGTGATGTTTTAGTTGCCTCAAAATTTGAGGGAGATGGACCTTATGCAAAACTCTTTGGGTGGATGCAAAGAAATGCTGCAGATTTCGGTTTTATTTTACCTTACACAAAAACGCTCAACAGAAAAGGGTTTGCTTATGAACCATGGCATTACAGCTATGCACCACTAGCCATACCCATGCTAAATGCGTATTTAAAATTAGATTTAAGAAGAGTTTTAAAGACTTCTAATGTGATGGGAAATGAACATTTTACCTCCACGTTTATAGACACCTACATTAAAGAAAATATTAAAGGAATTAATCCAAAACTTTTACAAATAATTTAAAGCTTACTATATGGGAAAAGGCGATAAAAAAACAAAACGCGGAAAAATTAATAAAGGAAGCCATGGTGTGCGCAGACCAAAAAACAAGAAAGCAAAAAAAGTTTAGCGCACAAAAACGGGTTCGTTTGAATTTTGTGTCTCTTCTTCATTGAATTGATATCCACCCAAGTTAAATGCCTTAATGGCCGCTTCATCTTGGGCTTTTGTCTCTAGCAAATGACGTACCATCATGCCTCTGGCCTTTTTTGCAAAAAAGGAAATAATTTTTAGTTTTCCGTTTTTATATTCTTTAAATACGGGACTAATCCATTTACCTTTAAGCACTTTGGTATCTATCGCTGAGAAATATTCTTTACTGGCCAAGTTTACCACCAACTCCCCTTCAATAAGCTCATCATTCAAAGTGGTTGTAATTTTCTTTTTCCAAAAATCATATAAATTTTTATTGGAGCCAACTTTTAGTTTTGTTCCCATTTCAAGTCTGTAGGGCTGAATGAGGTCTAGTGGTTTTAATAAACCATAGAGGCCAGAAAGGATGCGTAAGGAGTGTTGCATTTTTTCAATTTTTTCGCTT
>JBMYZB010000079.1:0-7834 GCA_049609945.1 Flavobacteriaceae bacterium | reverse complement strand
TGGCATCGACAGAAAGTATGCTTCTATGATTGAAAAAGGAGAAGTAAATATTTCAATACATATTTTAAAGAAAGTCTGTGATGGTCTAAAAATTTCTCTTTCCGATTTCTTTGGGGAAATAGAATAGAAATAAAACACACATCGTCTTACTATTGCCTTATTTATACTTGTGTTCTTGTCAACTTAGACAAACAATTATGAATAAAGAGACCTATATTGAATTATTCATTCAAATATACAAGCGCATTCAAGCAAATCCGATCTTGTTTTTAGAGGGTTATTTTAATAAAATTCATCAAGAGACGCTCAACTTAACCGACGAAGAAAAACAAAAGATTTTTGATGACCATAGACACTTTCCTGTACTTCCTGACTTGGAAGACATGAAAAAATGGGATGAATACGTTAAACTTCAGAGACAAATGGGTAAAAAAGACTGGGAGATATTTTAAGCGCCCCCTAGCTTTGATTTAATTAATGTGGCGAGTATTTTTCCATCCACTCTACCAGCCATTTTCGCATTGGCCATACCCATTACCTTCCCCATATCTTTCATTGAATCTGCACCGAGTTGGGCAATTATGGTCTCTACTTCTTTAGCTACCGTTGCTTCATCTAGGGGTTCTGGTAAGAATTGACGAATAAGAGCCGCTTGGCTTTCTTCTGGAGCAGCCAAGTCCTCTCTATTTTGATCTCTAAAAATGGTAGCACTTTCTTGTCGCTGCTTCACCAATTTTTGCAATAATTTAATTTCATCTGCTTCTGTGAGCTTCGCTTTTCCGCTTCCCTCTGTTTTGGCCAGTAACAAGGCAGACTTGACTGCCCTATAAGCCTCTAGTGCCGCTTTATCTTTGCCTTTCATGGCCGCCTTCATGGCGGTCATAATTTTTTCTTCTAATGCCATTTAAATTTAAGTTTTAAGATTATCAATCCACATTGTCATGTAAAAAAGAGTTATTGGACCTTAGATGCAACTCATCATTGTCATCTTCACTTAAACTTGTTCTTGAGGGTGGTGGGGTTTCGGTTTCTGAGAGATCAAGTCCTTTACGTTCAAAAGCGGGTCTATTCTCTAAATCATCAATATGCTGCAACTGATGTTTAAATTTATAATTGAATTGTTTCAACTGTTCTTTACGTATTTCGTTATTTTTTGAAAATGTTTCTTCAATAGGTTGATCAAACGGATTGGTTGCTTCTAGGGCTTTAGCCTCCTGTTCATTTGTTACATCATTTTCTTCAAAAATTGACTCCTTATGTTCTTCTTGGTTATTTTCTTCGGTAGAAATTGTTTTAAGTTCAAATTGAACACTCTCTTCTACAAATTCAAAAGTTCGCTCAGGCTGCTTTTCTTCTTCCTCAAGTTTTATTATTTCTTTTGAATCTGACTCCAAAGTTTGAGGTTTTTCAATTTCATTTCTATCACCCACCGCGTGATAGGGCTTTTCAAAATCCATTGTAATTTGTGATTCATCACCCACCACATGCTCAGGCTCATGTACTTCAATAGCAGCCAAATCACTGGCCAAAATTTCATTAAATACAAATTTTTGTGATTCTTCTTCCCCATTCATTTGAGGTTCAAAAAGCTGGGTTACTTCTTCTCCAACGCTAGGCTCAAAAGCCAAAGAAGGCTCTTCCACCTCTTCTGGTCTATCGGCAAGACTATTTACTTCGAATGGGTTATCTACCTCTTGCTTTTCTTCGAATAGTTCTTTTTCTTCTCCAACTTCAGTAAAAGCCATTGGCATTTCATTTTCATCTAAAGCAGTTTCAAGCGTTTCGCATTCAACGTCCGTTGGAGGTTCTTCTGCCAATTCTGTTTCTAGGTGTTGTTCGTCAGACACTAAAGAAAGGGTTTCATTCTCCACTTTATCAATTAATTCTCCTACCATGGAAGATCTTTTTTCTGGTTCAGCCTCTATAATTTCATAGACCACCTCCATATTCATGATTTCTTTCTCTAGAAAATCTTTTTCTAATTCATCCAAGTCAGACCCTTTTTTTTCAACAATAGGCGCATCAAAACCTTGCTTTTCTGTAGCCACAAATGTGGGTTCTTTTTCTGTCAAATCATGCTCCACTTTTTGATCGTCTTCCAGTGTATGGATTATTTTTTTAGCTTCTGTATTTGCAATTTCCAACTGTTGCTCCGCACCAAAACCGGTTGCAATTACAGTTACTGCAACAGCATTGCCTAGGCCTTCATCTTCACCCACACCCATAATTATGTTGGTATGGTTTCCGGCCTCAGTTTGAATATAATCATTAATTTCTCCTATTTCATCTATGGTGATTTCTTCTACACCCGAAACAATAAGCAGCAATACATTTTTACACCCTGTAATTTTATTGTCATTTAGTAAGGGTGAATCCAAAGCATTGGCAATGGCCTCTTGCGCTCGATTGGATCCTGAGGCACTTCCAGAACCCATAATAGCAGTTCCTGAATTGGTAAGCACCGTTTTGGCATCTTTTAAATCAATGTTTTGCGTATAATGATGTGTAATGACTTCTGCAATACCACGTGCTGCTGTGGCCAACACTTCATCTGCTTTAGAAAATCCGGCCTTAAAGCCTAGATTGCCATATACCATTCGCAATTTATTGTTGTTAATCACGATTAAAGCATCCACGTTTTGTTTCATTTTTTCTAGACCTTCTTGGGCTTGTTGCAGTCTTATTTTTCCTTCAAATTGAAAGGGCATGGTTACAATACCCACTGTAAGAATGTCTAGATCTTTGGCCATTTTAGAAATGATAGGGGCAGCACCAGTGCCTGTTCCACCTCCCATTCCAGCAGTAATAAAAACCATTTTAGTTTTAGTAATCAAAAGATTTTCTAATTCTGCTTTACTTTCTTGGGCCGCAAGGGCTCCAATTTCAGGGTTAGCACCAGCACCTAGACCTTCTGTGAGACTGGCTCCCAATTGAATTTTAATGGGCACAGGACTTTCAGCCAAGGCCTGAGCATCCGTGTTGCTAACCACAAAATCAACACCCTTAATCCCTTGACTAAACATATAGTTTATTGCGTTGCTACCCCCACCGCCAACACCAATCACCTTGATAACATTGCTTTTATTTTTGGGTAAATCGAAATTAAAATCGTTTGTTAAATCGTTCTCCATGCTATTTTCTTTTAGGCGTTATCTAAAAATTCTTTTAATCGGTCTCCAAATTTTTCTAAAATGGTTTTTCTATCCTTTGACTTAGGTGGGTGGGGCTCTTCACGGTTCATCTCCTGTGGTGCTTCCTCCTGCAATTCAGCCGTTGGAACAGCCTCACTTTCTTGCTTTTCAATGGCATTCATTAGCAACCCCACTGAGGTAGCAAACAAGGGGCTAGCCACACTCTCTTGGGTTTTTCCTGCCAAATGTTCACTTGGATATCCAACGCGAGAATCCATGCCGGTTATATATTCAACCAGTTGCTTTAAGTGTTTCAATTGGCTCCCACCCCCAGTGAGTACAATGCCTGCTATAAGCTTCTTCTTTTGTTCATCATGTCCATAATTTTTAATCTCTAAATAAACTTGTTCAATGATTTCAACCACGCGAGCATTAATGATTTTCGAAAGTGTTTTCAAAGAGATTTCTTTGGGATCTCGCCCTCGCAAACCAGGAATTGATACAATTTCTGAGTCTCGATTTTCACCTGGCCATGCAGAACCAAATTTTACTTTGAGCAATTCGGCTTGCTTTTCAATTATGGAGCAGCCTTCTTTAATATCTTCAGTAATCACATTGCCTCCAAAGGGAATAACGGCAGTATGTCTAATAATACCGTCTTTAAAAATGGCTAAGTCTGTGGTACCTCCTCCAATATCAATAAGAGCCACTCCGGCTTCCTTTTCTTCATGACTTAAAACAGCTTCAGCAGAGGCCAAGGGTTCCAATGTTATATTAGACATGCTTAAACCTGCACTTTTAATGCATCGTCCAATGTTTCGGATCGATGATATTTGACCTACAACCACGTGGAAATTAGCCTCCAATCGCCCCCCATACATCCCAATGGGTTCTTTAATCTCTCCCACACCATCAACTTTAAATTCTTGAGGTAATACATGAATAATTTCTTCACCAGGCAACATCACCAATTTATATACTTGCTGAATCAATTTTTGTATATCCTCCTCATCAATAACCTCATCTGAATTAGGCCGCGTGATATAGTCGCTGTGTTGAATACTTCTAATGTGCTGACCTGCTATGCCCACCACAACCTCTTCAAAATCTTGTCCAGATTCTGTAGTGGCTTCTGCCACAGCCTGTTGAATGGACTGAATCGTTTGTGTAATATTATTTACTACTCCACGATGCACTCCTAAACTTTTGGATTTTCCAACCCCAAGAATATCAATTTTGTTGAATTCATTTTTTTGACCCACTAAAGCCACAATTTTTGTGGTGCCAATGTCGAGTCCTACGGCAACGCTTTTATTTTTCATAGTTCTTTAGGTGTTAATGCCACAACTTGATTGGCATATTGAACGTTAATTTCATTAAACCCAACCAAGGTGTCTTGGGCTCTTTGATAGGCACAAAATATTTTAAGTTTTTTCATTTTATGTTCCATTTTATTTAAACTCCCCAAAACCACATTAAAGGGAAAAGAACGCATCTCCATTTTGTATTTTCCTTCTTGATATTGAAGTTTTTTAAACTCTGAAGCCAAAAAAGGATCAGCTTCAATTTGAGTTAAAAAAAGGATTACTTCTTGTCGCTTTTCAATCGAAAGAAAGCCTGAAAAAGTTGGTAAAATTGCCTCATATTGGGGCATAAATGGAAATCGTTTTGCCTTACGATCAACAAAATATTTTAATGTATCTTCCACCAAGAAAAAGGGTTCTCTTTCAGTAATATTTATACCTAAAATGCCTGAGGGTTTTAGATATACTTCTACATTTTCTATGACCTCATAGTCCTCTAAAACGGCCTCAACTTTATTCAAAACTAAACTATCTTTAAACTTCTTGGACGTGAACATAGGGTTTTGTGTTAACAATTTATTAACGATAGAATCATTCAAAAATCGAGGCGCTTTTGTGTACACAATTTGTATTTCCAGTTCCTTTTTTTGCTTGCTTCTAGAAAACGCAAAAACCACTGCAACAACAAAAACAAATAGACTTAAAACAAAATAAATGGTCGATTTATATCTCATGTGATTGGATTTAATTCTGGTGTCAGTTTTTGAACTTCAAGGCCAATATCACCAGCTCCTGCCACCACCACTAAGCTTGCCCCAGAAGCTTCTATGGCATTGACCAAAGCCTCTTTTTCACAAATCCTTTTTTGAGGATTCGCAATATGGTCTAATAAGGTTGAAGCAGTAATACCCTCAATAGGCTGTTCTCGGGCCGGATAGATCTCTAACAAAATAATTTGGTCAAATTGTGATAAGACCGTGGCAAAATCCATCATAAAATCACGTGTTCGTGAAAACAAGTGGGGCTGAAATACAATACAATTTTTCCGATCAGAAAAAGTGGACTTCACAGTTTCCAAAAGGGCTTCCAATTCGACAGGATGGTGGGCATAATCATCCAATAATATTCTATCACCCAAAGCATATTGATTTAATCGGCGATCTATTCCAGGAAAACTCGCTAAAGCTTTTCGAATGACCTTAAATGAAACACCTTCTAATCTTGCAAGTGTTAAGGCGCATAAAGCATTTTTCAGATTATGCCTCCCTAATTGATTAAAAAACAATCCTTTTTCTATGTGCTCTGGAGTGACCACATCAAAAAAGAAGCCTTTCTCTTGTTGCTCTATATTTTTAATACTATAATCCGCCGTGGGCTCAAACCCATATGTAATCCCCGAAAGGGGTAAATTTTCAGCCACCACAAACTTCTCTTGAACTTGTCCTGCAAAAGCAGCATAACCTTCATGCATACCTTCAATCGATTTATAAATTTCCATATGGTCTGCATCCATAGCCGTGATGGCTCCTATGGTTGGATATAGCTGTAAAAAAGATCGGTCATATTCATCTGCCTCCAATATAATAAAGTCATTTCCGGTTGTGATATAATTGGAATCGTATTGCTTCATAACCCCACCCACAAAAGCAGAAAACTTTCGTTTGTCTGTAAACATAATGTGAGCTAAAAGAGCTGTAGTGGTTGTTTTACCGTGTGTACCACCAATGGCTATAGACCGATTCTGATTAGAAAGCTGCCCTAAAAAAGCAGCTCGTTTGAACATCTTATTTCCTTGCTTGGCAAAAAACTGCCATTGAGGATGTTCATTGGAAATTGCTGCTGAATAAATCACCTCCACAGATTTATTTTTAATCTCCTCTGGCAAGGCCTCCATATTTGCGTCATAAAGAATATCGACACCCATGGCTGAAAGCTTTTGAGTAATTTGGCTCTCTTCGCGATCATATCCCCACACTCGGGCGCCATTTTGAACCAAATGAATAGCTAAAGCCGACATGCCAATACCGCCAATGCCAATCATAAAATAAGTTTTATGGTTCTTCATAGTCGCATCATTTTTTCTATCTCATCCACAATTTGTGCTGTGGCTTCGGGTTTGGCTAAGGCAGTTAACTGTGTATGCATTTCATGCTGCTGCTTTTGATTTTTATTCAAACTTGTAAAAATGATCTCAAAATCGGTATCCAAATTTTTTTCTTCAATCATTACTGCAGCTTTTTGCCTGACTAGGGCCTCAGCATTTTTCACTTGATGATTTGCCGTAACATTGGGAGAGGGAATTAAAATGACCGGTTTTGCCACACAACACAACTCTGCTATTGTGCCAGCACCAGCCCTTGCTATGAGCATATCAGCTGCTGCGTAAAAAGCATTCATATTGCTCACAAAAGGCTTTATTACAATTGTTGCCGAAGCCAAATGGGCATATTGTTCATAATATAATTTGCCACATTGCCACAAAATTTGAAAGCCAGATGCTTCAATAAACTTTTGCTTGAATGCAATAAGTTCGTTAATAGCTTTGGCACCTAGACTTCCGCCCAAAATGGCTAACACTTTCTTTTTGGGATTTAAATTAAAATGAGATTTTGCTGCCGTTGAGGATAAACCAGCTTCTGAAATCTGTTGCCGCACGGGATTGCCCGTAAAAACAATTTTTTCCTTTGGAAAAAAATTTTCCATAGACTCAAACCCAACGCAAATAGTATAGGCTTTATGACACAACAGTTTATTGGTTATACCTGGAAATGAATTTTGTTCTTGAATAAGTGTTGGATAGCCCATCCACTGCGCCACTTTTAATAACGCGCCACTTGCAAAACCACCAGTACCCACAACCACTTGCGGCCTAAGGCGTAATAAAATAAATGTAGATTGGATCAAACTCACAATTAATTTGAGGGGAAACAAAAGATTACGCAAGGCAAATGAACGCTGAAAACCACCAATCCATAGCCCTCTAATAGGAAAACCTGCTTTGGGCACTTGTTGCATTTCCATCTTACCTATGGCACCAACAAAAAGCAATTGTATATCTGCATAGCGTTGCTTTAAGGCAGAGCCAATAGCCAAAGCGGGAAAGATATGTCCTCCCGTGCCACCCCCAGATATGATTACTTTATGTTGTTTCACTCAATACTTTTATTGGATTATCACTCTCCACTCCATTCTGTTCTTCTTCTTCTGGATGGGCTGCACTTACACTTAAAATAATTCCCAAGGCAATGCAAGTCATCCATGCAGAAGTTCCCCCACTACTCACCATGGGTAATGTTTGTCCGGTCACGGGTAAAATTTGAACGGCCACTCCCATATTGATCAATGCCTGAGATAAAATGGGCAAGACCAAACCAATGGCAACAAGTTTTCCAAAAGTGG
>JBMYZB010000078.1:0-7907 GCA_049609945.1 Flavobacteriaceae bacterium | reverse complement strand
TACACCCAGGGTATTCATCGTGTGCATTGGGATTTGCGACAGATATTGCCAGCATCTTTAGATATTCATACCAAAAATGATAGCGGTCATGGTATATATACCAACGTTGCCCCGGGAACCTATCAGGTACAACTGTTTAAATCACATGAGGGTATGCTCACGGAGCTTTCACAAAAACAGTCTTTTGAAGTGATCCGTTTGCGTCAAAATGTGTTGGAAAACCCAACGGCAGCTTCGCACGATAGCTACAAAGAAAAACTCAATGCCTTGTATGTAAGTATTGAAAAGCTGAGACAAAAATTTAAAACCACATCTAAGAAAATCGACGCCTTGGCTAAGGGATTATCTTTTGCACAACAGCAGCAACAGGCATTGCATCAATCCGTTTATGAGTTACAGAAAGAGGAAAAAGATATTGACAAACAGCTAAACGGTAGCCCTGCCAAAAAAGAAGTGGGCGAGAAGGATACGCCAACCCTTTCCTCACGTATGTCTGTAGCTTCCCGTGGATTTTATTCCAACACCTATGGACCTACCCAAATGCATATGGAAAGTTACGATATGGCAGCAACCCTTTTGATTCAATTAAAAAACAAAGTAGATGCTCTTTCTCAAAAAGTAGAGGAAGTTATTGCTAAAGCAGCAGCAGCAGGAGCGCCGGTTATCTTAGACTAACAAAATCATCCACTAACAAACCAACCACCAACGAGTAGCTTTGTATGCCCGTTTGTTGTTGGTTTACTTTTTCGGTCCTAGCCTTTCTCCTTAGTCTAAGTTACATTTTAACAAAATTTTAATTTCTTAATAATGTAACCTTTGTAGCACTTTTTCGTCTAATAAATAGATTTAGGTTTGTGTTAGGTGACCTGCCCTCACTTTTATTCATTTTGATATTCAAATTGTAAATCATCTTCATACATCAGCAGGGGGCAGGTTTTTTGTTATGCTAAAATGTAGATTTATCGTAATTTTAAACCTAAATTTATTAGATGAATTCCATAGCTGATCGTATTTCTGTATTGATTATTCTACTCATTTACTCCATTACCATAGTAGTAGGATATTTTTTTTATGAGCGCAAACCTCTTTCTGTAACAGTGACTGAAAAAAATGAGCCAGCTTTACAACATATAGTTTTAATTCAATTCAAAGAAAATATCACGGAAGAAAGCCTACAAGCTATAGAGAATGCAGCATATGCGTTGACTCAAATTCCAGGGGTTCATAACTTAAACTTTGGGCATAATGTATCTCCAGAGGGTTTTGATCGTGGATTTACGCACAGTTTAACGATGGCTTTTCATACAGCCAAAGATCGGGATAGTGTCTATTTACCCCATCCTATTCATCAAGAATTTGGAGCCGTATTTGCACCCAACGCGGCTCATTTTGTTGTCTATGATTTTTGGAAATAAACTTGGATTAAGCCTGAATTAAAGCTTGAATTTTTTCTGATTCTTCCTCAGCTAAAACAGCATCAACCAAAATACGCCCACTGTGTTCATCAGTAATAATTTTGTTACGTGATGCAATTTCTAACTGCACTTGAGGTGGGATGGTGAAATAAGAACCCCCAGAAGCTCCTCTTTCAATGGGAACTATGGCCAATCCATTCTTGACATTTTCACGAATACGCTTATATGCTTTTAACAAATGCGCCTCAATGAGACTTTCAAATTCTTTTGATTTTTCAGTTAAAATATCTTCCTCTTTTTGAGTCTCTTTTAAGATGGCATCCAATTCACCTTTTTTAGTGTCAAGATGTTGGTTGCGTTCTGAAATTTTTTCTTCAAGTTGACCCTCAGCCTCTTTTTTGTGTTCTATGGCAGCTTTGAATTCCTTAATTTTTTTCTCAGCCAGTTGAATTTCTAAATCCTGAAACTCTTGTTCTTTAATGATAGAATTATATTCTCTGTTGTTGCGAACATTTTTTAGCTTTTCTTCATACTTTTTATGAAGTTCTTTAGACTGTTCAATTTTATTTTTTTGATCTGAAATAGAAGCTTCACTCAGTTCCATTTCATTTTTCATTTTCTCTAGCCGATGATTGAGGCCAGCAATTTCATTCTCAAGATCTTCAACTTCTAATGGAAGCTCGCCACGCAACCCCCTAATTTCGTCAATACGAGAATCAATCAGTTGCAAATCATACAGGGCTCTTAGTTTGGCTTCTACGGTAATTTCTTTCTTTTTAGCCATGCTCAAAAATAATTAACAGGGTTAGTTTTGGTGTTTGCTAAAACGACTGCGAAATTAGGCAATTTTTTTGTAAGATACCTATAGATTAATTTTTTAGTGAACTGTTCGCTTTCATAATGCCCAATGTCTAATAAAAGCAGTTGGTTTTCGGCTTGAAAAAAGTCATGATATTTTAAGTCGGCTGTAATCAGAGCATCTGCCTTTGCCTTTTTTGCTGCTGCAATTGCAAAACTTCCAGACCCGCCCAACACGGCTACTTTCTCAATGGACCTATTCAGTAAGGCTGTGTGTCTAATAACAGCGCATTGCATATGTTTTTTTACATATGTTAAAAAATCCGATTCATTCATGGTCTTTGGAAGTTTTCCAATCATTCCCATTCCAATTTCAGGATTGAGATTATCCGTAGTAAAAATTTCATAAGCCACTGTTTCGTATGGATGAGCGGTGAGTAAGTTTTGTATCACCTCTTTTTCTTGATGGGCATGAAAAACGATTTGAATCTGTTTTTCTTCCACCACCGTTTTTTCTAATGGCTTACCCAAACGTGGATGGCTTTTTTCATTGCCTCTAAAACTACCCCAGCCTTCACTCACAAAGCTGCATTGATCGTAATTTCCTAATGCACCTGCTCCCCCTTGATAGAGTGCATCAAGCACTTCTTTTTTATGGGTTGAGGGCACATAAACATTTAATTTCTTTAAGGTTCCTTTTTTTGGAAGTAAGATGGCGGTATTATTTAATTTCAATTGGGTTGCGATTTGTGCATTGACTCCCTCACTGTGGTTGTCTAGGGCAGTATGTAAGGCATAAATTGCGATGTTATTTTGAATAGCTTTGAAAATGGTACGCTGCACATAATCTTCGGTTGTAATCTTTTTTAACCCTTTAAATAGAATGGGATGAAAACTGACAATAAGGTTGCATTTTTTTTCAATGGCCTCATCAACAACCGCCTCAAGAGTGTCTAAGGTAACAAGCACTCCGGTGCAAGGTTGATCTGCCTGTCCCGTTAATAAGCCTACATTGTCAAAATCTTCTGCATAAGACAAAGGTGCCCATTGAGTCAGAACTTCAATAAGATTTTGAATTGTCATGTACTATTTTATGCGCTTAACAAATATAGTGGATTGTTGTGGGAATCTTAGCATTCAATTTAGAAGTAGCTTCATAAAAATTAATTAACTTCCATATCCAATGAGAAATTTGCTTTTACCACTGGCCTGGTTCTATGGATTAATCCTTAGGGTGAGGCATTTCCTTTTTGACAAGCAAATTTTGACCTCAAAAAAATTTCCTGTTAAGACTCTTGGTGTCGGTAATCTTGCTCTTGGTGGTACGGGCAAATCTGTGGTGGTAGAATATCTTTTAGATCATTTTCAAGCCGTTTACACTCTAGCTGTATTAAGTCGGGGTTATAAAAGAAAAACAAGAGGTTTTGTGCTTGCCAGTGCTTCGGCATCGGCTCTGTCTATTGGTGATGAACCGTTTCAGTTTTATAAAAAGTATCCTAAAATTTCGGTAGCTGTTTGTGAACGGAGAGTTTTAGGGATAAAAAAATTGATGGCGTCTCAAACACCTCCAGAGATTATAATTCTAGATGATGTGATGCAACACCGTTGGGTGGCTGTAGAGTTGCTTTTGCTAACCACAACATATAACAATCTTTTTTCGAATGACCGGCTTTTTCCAGCGGGTAGCCTTCGTGATAGACGTCAAGAGGCACGGCGAGCACAAATTATTTTGATAACAAAATGCCCCAAAACGATAACCAAAAAAGAGGCTAAAGCAATTCGAAAAAACATTCAATGTGTCCCAAATCAAAAAGTTTATTTTACAACAATTGATTATAATGCTATGGCCCTATCTGTGAGAGGAACTAAAAGCCTTAGTGAAATATTACAGCACCGTTTTATATTAATTACAGGCATTGCAGTTCCAACCGCTCTTGTGGAATTTTTAGAGGGAATAGGAGGGATGTTTGAATGGTTAAAATTTCCAGATCATCATGTTTTTTCAAAAGTAGATATAAAAAAAATTGAAAGCCTTGAGGCTCCATTTATTCTTACCACAGAGAAAGATTATGGCCGACTTTATCCTTGTCTTCCTCAGGCTGAAATTTATTATCTTCCGATTCGTATGGGTTTTGTATTTAAAGAAGAGGAAGAATCCTTTAAAAATGCTTTAAAATCTTTTTTTGATTCTTAATGAATGTGCTTATGAGCTTTATAGGAAGAACGAACTAAGGGCCCACTCTCAACATGAATAAAACCAAGTGATTTGGCGTAGTCTGCATACTGATCAAAGCGTTCGGGTTCAATGAAAGCTTGCACAGGGAGATGTTTTTTCGAAGGTTGAAGGTATTGCCCCAGTGTAACTACATCTACTTTGGCTGTTCTTAAATCTTGCAGCGTTTCTAAAATTTCCTCGTGGGTTTCGCCCAGCCCTAGCATGATACCTGATTTAGTTCGGTTGATACCTTGATCTTTCAAATAAGACAATACTTCAAGACTCACCTCATATTTTGCTTGCACACGCACTTTTCGAGTAAGTCTTCGTACCGTTTCTAGATTGTGAGAAACCACTTCAGGTGCTACGGCAATAATGCGATCAATATTTCTTTTGTTACCCTGAAAATCTGGAATGAGTGTTTCTAAGGTGGTGTTAGGATTCATCCTGCGAATGGCGTTTACTGTTTCACCCCATATTATGGAACCCATGTCTTTTAAGTCATCTCGGTCAACCGAGGTGAGCACAGCATGTTTGATTTTCATCTTTTTTATGGACTGAGCCACTTTTTCAGGTTCTTCCCAATCCACAGCCCCTGGTCTGCCTGTTTGCACCCCGCAAAATCCACAAGAGCGAGTACAAATATTACCTAAAATCATGAAGGTGGCAGTGCCTTCTGCCCAACATTCGCCCATATTGGGACAACTGCCTGAGGTGCAAATAGTATTGAGTTTGTATCGATCAACAAGCCCCCTCAGTTCAGTATATTTCTTTCCTGTTGGAAGTTTTACACGAATCCATTTAGGTTTTTTTTTCAGGGTCATTTTTTCATCCACCAGCATCATAAATCTTTCATTTGTGCAAAGATAGGAAACTATGTGAGCAGACCCAAAAGATAATATAGGGTAAAACTGAATAAGAAAATTAGTCCAAGTTGAGCCAGCCTTTTATTTAAACCACTGGGTTGAGCTTTCTTGGGAAGGAAGGAGCCAAAAATTAATTTATAATTTAAAAAAGCATAAAGGGGTGAAGTTATAAAAGATAAAACGGTGGCAATTTGCACCAACAAATACATTTCGGAGAGTAAAAAAAGAAAAATAATTGCTGTACCAGAGGCAAGAAACATGAGCCAAAAAGCATAGGGAAGCCCCTTTTTTTTAGGAAAGAGCAAACCATAAGTTTGAGCCATAGATCTTGGGGAAGCATCTAAGGTTGTGATGGATGTACTGAACATGGTGGTGAAAGCTGCTAAGGCAATGATCCAATATAAATGTTGCCCAAAATTGGTGGTGTAAAGGCCGATCAATTGACCGGCAAAAACAGTGCCGTTACTTGAAAAACTACTACCTGATTGATACATGACCAAAGCCCCTAATCCTAAAAAACAAAACGCTAATATAAAAGTGCCCAAATAGCCTACATTAAAATCAAAAAGACTTTCCTTAAGGCCTATTTTTTTCTTTTTTGATTTATTTTTTTCTAAGGTCCAAATGGAATGCCATATAGAAATGTCGAGTGGTGCGGGCATCCACCCCATAAAAGCAACCAAAAAGAGTAACTCGCTGCCTTTCGGAAAAATTTGTGTCCAAGACAAAGCAGCGTCTGTTTTAAAAGAGGCAAAAGCAAAAGCCGCTACTGAACACAAGGCCATAATAGCCATAATAATTTTTATAAAACCATCTAAAAGTTGATATCTCCCTATAAATAATAAAAGCGTACAAAAAAAGGTAAGCGCAATAGACCACACCACAATGTTGTCTGTAAAACCAAAGAGTTGTGATGCCAAACCGGCGGTAACCACAGTAACAGCAGTTTGTATGGTGAACATGGTAATAAAATTGAGTAAAAAATACACCCACAAATACCCTTTTCCAATTTTAAAATAGCCCTCGAGAAGCGACTCTCCTGTGGCTATTGCATAGCGGGGCCCAGCTTGAAAAAAAGGATATTTAAACAAGTTTGTGAGCACTAAAGCCCATAAAAGTCCCCAGCCAAAATCAGCACCTGCTCGGGTGGATTGAACCAAGTGAGAAACCCCAATAGCTGCCCCCGCAAATAGAAGGCCTGGACCTAATTTGGAAAGTTTAAAACGAATCATTTGAAAGAGCTTGTGCTAACATTTTTTTTGCTCTGAAAAGCCTAACTTTAACTAAACTAGCATTTAAATTTAATTTCTTTTCAATTTGCTGATAATTTAATCCGTCAAAATAGCGAAGGCGCAAAATGGTTCGATAAGTTTTTGGGAGATTTTTGATTTGCGACAAAAGCTTTTCAGATTGTTGTTGCTGGATGTATAAATCTTCAGGAGAGGGAGCAGCGTTTTCACGTTGTTGCTTCAATTCTTCTAGGTTTTCAGTGGGTGTTAAAGGATGTCTTTTTTTTTTTTCTGATCTGATCAATTTGATTGTTTTTAGCGATGGTAATTAGCCATGTTTTAAAAGAAAACTGAGTGTTATAGGCGTTAATATTGTCAAAGGCTTTAGCAAAGGTTTCTATTGCCAATTCATCTGCTATTTGTTCGTTTTGGGTGCGTTGAAAGAGAAATCTAAAAACATAATCCCAGTGAGCGTCAAATAAGGTATTAAAAGCGCGCTGACTCCCTTTTTTTGCCTGAAAAAGTGCTTTTTTAATTTCATGTTCATCCATAAGGAGGATTGTTTAGTTGTGGGAAGTAGACGGGTCACAATTTTGTTCCTCCGGCATTTTACCACACAGGCTACAAGGGGCACCCTCTTTATTCAAAAAAGGGCTTTGACTAGCACAAGTTCCGGAAAAACGCCCCTCTTTCTTAGTCCAAATCTTTATGGCTATTCCGGCAAATGCCAAACCTAATAATATAAACGTAAGTAAAAATAATTGCATGCCATAAAAGTAAGGATTTTTGTTGGGTCACTACAGGCAAAAAACAACAAAATAAGTAAGAAAAAAGCTACAGTATTTTGCAAACCATAGGAACCAATGATACCTTATGAATAACCTATTATTACTTAAAAGATACGTGTTGTGGTTTGATTAAATTTGCGGAAAAGAATTGTTTTATGCCATTAGAAAAGGACAGAAGCGTTTTGCCAACTGATCCAAACATAAAAAATCAGATAAAGAAAACCCAATAAAAGTTTTAATACGGAACCGGTTAAAAAACCCAACAATGCACCAAACGCTGAGCGAAGCGATTCTTTGATGGATTGGTTGCCCCAAAATCCGCCAATAAAAGCCCCCAAAAAGGGTCCAATCAATAAACCCAAAGGCCCTAAGAAGAAGAATCCAATGACTAAACCAACCACACTTCCAATAATACTTTTTCGGTTGCCGCCAAATTTCTTGACTCCCCAAATTGAAATAAATTGATCTAAAATAAATATAAGTAGAGCTGCAAAAAAAGTGAGGCTTAGAAAAGTATAATCCATCGCAACAGCATCAGTACAATGTAGTAAAAGTAAACCAACCCAAGCTGTTAGAGGCCCAGGAATAAATGGCAA
>JBMYZB010000077.1:0-8015 GCA_049609945.1 Flavobacteriaceae bacterium | reverse complement strand
CATAAAATTCAGCTAAATTTTGATTTAACATTGCAAAATCAGAATCAATAAAGTTAAGTATACTCAAATTATTTTGAAGCACATAATCAATAAATTGGTAGGTTTCTTGAAACATGTCTGCTTTCACAAATCGAGTAAAATCAAGATACTTATCAACATTTACATCCATATTTTTATGCCGGTCTAAACGCAACCACTCATAGGCAAATGAATGGATCATATTTTTAATTTTAGGACTTTTTATCATTCGCTCAATTTGTTCTGACAATTCATCATACAAATCGCCTTCTGAGGCTAAGTGAACTAGGGTTTCATCTGGGGGGGCATTCCACAAAAAATATGACAATTGTGAAGCTAAATAAAATTCATCCTCAGCAGCGGTATCATCAGGCTTTTTAGGTTCAGTGATATAAATAAAATTAGGGGAACAAAGCACAGCGATTAATACTTCTTTGACACTGTCTTCAAGGTGGTCAAAATCATCCTTAATGCTATTCCAAAACTCCATATAACGGTTCAATTCTCCGGGATTGAGAGGCCGTCTAAAGGCACGCTGCATAAAACGACCAATCACCTCTTGCGCATATAAGGGTGCATTTTGCTTATTGGGTGAATCAAAAAATACTTTCGTATAACTTTTAGGTGGCCAAACAGGAAAATAGGGAGCTTCAAATTCTACCTCCGTAATTAGTAAGGGAGGGCCTTTTAAACCCGTCTCTTTAACCAAATGGTTATTCCATACGCCAAAGGTTAATATGTTGGCTAATTCTCCACTTACCTCATCACTGCCCATGGGAATGGGAAAGTTTTCTAAGCGGCCCGTAAACTCAAACGTTTTGGATTTACCCATAGGTGTAGAAATTTCTACAGGAACACCAAGGGTTTTATAGTCCATCCCGTCATCTGTTCTGGAACCAGCAAAAGCTTGGAGAGAAGGATTTACATCTTCATATTTTGAATTGTTTTGCAAAGCTTCCTTTTCAAGTATTTTAGGTAAAGGATCATTTTCTGCAATGGGCGTAAAGACCAAATGACTAAAGCCCACAAAAAATTTACCGCCAATATAGCCTTTATGTTCTCCTGCCGAAAAATAGGCCATGGTGACAGGGGTTGTAATTTGATCGACGTCTTTTAAATCGTCAGTGAGATTAAGTCTTTTGCTAACCACCCCTTCTTTTCTTCTATCAAAAAAACTAATTCTATATGAGGGAACCGCATCATTGGGGGCATAGGGATGTATCAAATCAATTTGATAAATACCTGCTTTGGGAATGGTATATGTAAAGGCCGTTTCCGCATTTTTGGCTACCTCTTTAGGGGCTAGCCATCGATTCTTTTTTAACACCAAGTTTTTAGAGGGCTTAAGTTCTTTGGCAAATACTTGAATGGATTTTGAAGGGATAATTGATGGGGCTTCCTTTCTCAAGTCTATAAGACGTTCATCAGTTAAAGAATAATAGCCTTTGGAAGCTGTCACTCGAAAGGCAAAATCACCTGCTCTAGGAAAATCTTCTTTTATTAGGAGTTTTAAATTAGGGGATGGCCCTTGCCATGATTTGGGTGTTACCTCTTTAGCGGGTAGTGCAGAATATAAAATTAATCCCTCTGGAACCGTAGAATAACGATTGCTTGCTGAGCCTCGCATTCCTAATCCAATTTTATTTTTGAGGGCAATTAAATCCTCCTCCTCTTGGGGCGCATCTTTTTTAATGAGATTCCCCTTAGCATCTAGAAGAGATACAGAAAAGTCTTCATTGTTGATAGGTGCCGTTTGATAACCCCCAAATTCTGCCCCAGAAAAACCATCTCCTTTTTGCTTACCAATAGAAACTCTATATCTTTTGGATGGAGGTCGCTTGCCATACATAATGGCTTTATCTAAAGCTTCACGAGCAATGTTTTGGTAATAGTCAACATGCAAAGCAGATGTTTGGAGAATGTTACCGTTATTTGAAAAACCCATTTTTGATTTTCCATCTTCAGGTAAAACATCGCCAAAACGGACTGACACATCCAAGAGTTCGTTTAAAGAATTGGTGTATTGCTCACGCGTGAGCCGTCGCATAACAGTTCTGTTGTCTTTTTGTTTGGCTATTGCAGCAATATTCAGGTTTTCTGTCATCCAATTCACAACAGTAAGACGATCTTGATCAGACAACTGTTTTTCATCTTCTGGAGGCATTTCACCCAAATTGATCACATTTAAAGCGGAATGCCATCTTTCAGCATCATAACCATTAACCATATCCCAATCTAAAACATCTAGACGCATTTCTCCTTTTTGTTTTTCTTCACCGTGGCAAGAATAACAATGGGTTTCTAGGATGGGACGAATGTTTTCTTTATAATAGGTTGCTGCTTGAGAAGTGGAATCGTTCACTTGGTTAAGAACCAAATACTCGTGCGCTGTCTCTTCTATACCCAAAAATCCTTTCATGGCCATGGGCATATATTTGGTCAAATAGTTCTTTCCATGAGTAAGATGACCACCATAATGACCCGCTAAGGAGAGTAATATTACATTGACAAACAAAAATAACTTATAAAAGCGTGAGGGGTTTTTGGTTCTTAAAGCTACCAACCAAACACAAGTTAGGGCAGTAAACCATCCCAGCCATTTATGAATATTAAGTAACTCATCATCATAACTTCCGTTAGACCCCAAAAGGACACCTAAAAAAACGGTTGGAATAATGCTAATTACAGAAAACCACAAGAGAATTTGACAAGCCGTGCCAAGGTCTAATTTGGGTCGCAGGTGGTTAATAATTTCCATTATCAAAAGGATAATCAAACTACCAATGGGGAGGTGGAGTAACAAGGGGTGAAAGCGCCCTAGAAAAAAAACAAAGGTGTTTTTTACCGAACCGTCTAAAGGGATAAACAATAGCCCAACTAAAAATAAAGTCATTATAAAAGCAAAAAAACGAATGCTTTTCATAAACGCTAAATTTAGCTCTGAATATACTATAATATTTTCAAATAAGCCTACAAACAAAATGTTTATCAACCATCAATCAATGCAGTATTCCTATCCAAAACTTTCAAAAGCTATGCAATTTTAATACATTTAGTCTATGACAAAAAAAAATATTTTCCTTTTTGCATCCATCCTTTTTGGAATGACTTCAGGTATTCTTTGGGCTCAACTAAAAACCAACTCCTTTCCGGTGGGCATGGGGTGGGCCAAAAATTCAGTAAATGTGGTCAAATTTCGAAAAAATGCCATTACCACCCATATTGACAATCAATATCTGTCCTATTATGATTCCAATAAAAGGGTAATACTTGCTAAAAGAAAATTGGGATCAAGTCAATGGGAAATCAAAAAAACATCCTTAGAAGGCAATCCCAAAGATGCTCACAACGCCATTAGTATAGCATTAGACGGAGACGGTTATTTACATTTGGCTTGGAATCATCATAATGTACCTTTGCACTATCAAAAAAGTCCAATCCCCCAAAAGCTAACATTGGCTCCAGCACAAATGATCGGCACCAATGAAAACCGTGTTACCTATCCCGAATTTCATAACCTCCCTAATGGAAATCTCTTGTTTCTATACCGTGATGGCAGTTCAGGAAATGGCAATTTGGTGGTTAATTTATACGAAACTAAAAAGAAAAAATGGCGGCGTCTGCACCACTCGTTAATTGACGGTGAAGGGAAACGCAATGCCTATTGGCAAGCCACTGTAGATACTAAAGGAGTGGTGCATCTGTCTTGGGTATGGCGTGAAAGTCCAGATGTTGCCAGTAATCACGACATCTTATATGCCCGGTCCTATGACAGTGGTCACACATGGGTTCGATCAGACGATATACCTTATAGTTTGCCTATCAATGCCCAAAATGCAGAAAGAGCTTGGCCCATTGCCCAGAATAGTTCTTTGATGAACCAAACCGATATGACAACTGATGCCCAAGGCAATCCATATATCGCAAACTATTGGAAAGAATCCGATGGGGTTCAATATCGCGTGGTCTATCATGACGGGACGAGTTGGAAAAAAAGAGACCTTCCCTTACGCCAAGGTACATTTGATTTATCGGGAGGAGGCACTAAAAAGAGTCCTATTTCTAGACCCTCGGTTTTAATAGATCGCAATAAATTATTATTACTTTACAGAGATGAAGAAAGTGGTAGTAGGGTTTTTTTGGCCGTGGCTTCTCTTAAAAATAACCAACCTCCCAAAGCGTATCCACTTAGCCAAGAAACGGTAAACGATTGGGAACCCAACTATGACTCCATTCTTTGGCAAAAAGAAAAAAAGTTACACATTTTTACCCAACGGGTGCAACAAGTTGACCATGAAGGGATAGCCAAAATGGACGAGACTTTAGTTCATGTTATAACTTTAGAAAATAGATTTTAAATTAAGTAAGAGCCAATAGACATAGCTGGTCTTTATTTCTATTTAATTTCATAGTTTAGCAACAATGAAAACAAGTGCATTAAAAGGATTTTATAAGCTCAGCCCACTAGAACGATTAGAGACCATAGCGGCCTTTAGTGATTTAACTGCTGACGAAGTAGCTTTACTTCAAAACATGGGGTCACTTCCCGAAAACGTGGCCAACCACATGATCGAGAATGTCTTTGGCGTGATGCCCCTACCCATGGGTGTGGCCGTTAATTTTAAAATCAATCAAAAAGATTATCTTATTCCCATGGCTGTTGAAGAAGCCTCGGTGGTAGCTGCGGCCAGTAATGCGGCCAAATTGGCTCGTGTAAAAGGCGGTTTTTTTTCAAGCAATACGGGCCCCGTAATGCGAGCACAAATTCAATTGGTTAATGTGCCCGATCCTCACATGGCTCGATTAAAATTATTCGAAGCCAGAGAGGATCTTATTCAAATAGCCAATGAAAAAGACCCCATGCTGGTTTCTTTGGGCGGCGGCATGACCGATTTAGAAGTACACTTAATTTCCTCTCCACAGGGTACCATGGTGGTAATGCACCTCATTGTGGATACACGTGATGCAATGGGAGCCAATGCAGTGAATACCATGGCCGAAGCTCTTGCCCCACACGTTGAGCGAATTACTGGTGGTAGGGTCTATTTGAGAATCCTTTCTAATTTGGCCGACAAAAGATTGGTGCGAGTGCGCACAGAAATTGATAAAGATATTTTAGGTGGTGCCGAAATTGTGGAAGGTATCCTTTGGGCCTATGCTTTTGCTGAAGCCGATCCTTATCGGGCGGCTACCCATAACAAAGGTATTATGAATGGCATTATTCCTGTGGTGATTGCCACAGGTAACGACAACCGTGCAATTGAGGCCGGAGCCCATGCTTATGCTGTTAAAAATGGACGATATGGCTCATTAACTCAATGGGAAAAAAACGCTGCAGGCAACTTGGTGGGCTCCATAGAAGTTCCCATGGCTGTGGGCCTAGTAGGTGGAGCCACAAAAATTCATCCTATTGCCAAAATTGCAGTTAAGATTTTAGGAGTTAAAACAGCGGTAGAACTTGGTGAAGTAATTGCGGCTGTTGGCTTGGCGCAAAACCTAACAGCCTTAAAAGCCTTAGCCACAGAAGGTATCCAAAGAGGACATATGTCACTGCATGCCAGAAATATGGCAATCACCGCAGGGGCCTCCCCTGAAATTTTAGAGCAAGTGGTGCAAAAAATGATTTCGGCTAAAAAAATTAGACAAGACTATGCCGAAGCCTTGATCAAAAAACTTTCGAAATAGTGATCTCTCATGGGTTACGGAATACTTGTGTAAAAAAGACTATGCTGTCTTTATCAAAAGTTACTCCCACACCAATCTGTTGAAAATCACCAATCATATTGGCATAATGTCCCGGTGAATTGCGCCACCCCTCAACCACGCAGGTGGCTATGGCATCCGCAGAACGAGTATCACCACAACCCGTAACATTTTCAAACCATGGTACCTGACCTATATTCTCTGCAATAGTTGTCCAGCCAAAGTTTAAGGCATCCGCCCGATCTGAAGGAGAAGCACCCTGATGATCTTCATGGGCAAAAAAATTATGCTCTACCATATTATCACTATGTAATTTACTCAGCAGGTCCAATTCTTCATGGCGAGAAAGAGCGGAAAGCCCCTTTTCTTTTCTAACTCCATTGGTCTTTTCAAATACGGCTTTTGTAATCTGGTCTTCAAAAGCCGAATTTTGATTGGATGACTCTGTGGTCGAATCTTTACTGCAAGCCAGCAATAAAACAATACTAAAAACGTGTAAAAAATGAAGTATAGAGGTCATGTTAAGATATATATAGTATTATCCAAAAATAAACATTTAAATAATTCTTAAATTTAAATCACTAAATCAAATGTCTTTGTCTTTATCCAAAATAACGAACTCATTCCCTTTTTTAGTTGCCTTTGCCGCGCTTTTAGCTTTAGTTTATCCACCATTGTTTACATGGTTTAACGGATCCTTAATTAGCTTAGGTTTAGGTTGTATTATGCTAAGCATGGGGCTTACCATAGAATGGAATGAATTTAAAACCGTGGGAAAAACACCCAAATGGGTTGCTATAGGGGTGTTTTTTCAATTTAGCATCATGCCCTTATTGGGTTGGAGTTTGGGCTTTTTATTTCAACTGCCCCCCTTCTTTGCAGTAGGTTTAATTTTGGTTTCTTGCTGCCCCGGAGGAACGGCTTCAAACGTTATTGCCTATTTAGCAAACGCCCATGTTGCTCTATCGGTTAGTATGACTGCACTTTCAACCATACTCGCCATTGTTGCCACGCCAATACTAACCTCTAGCCTTTCTGGCAATACTGTGGCTGTTGATGCCATGGGCCTTTTTATGAGTACAGTTAAAGTGGTTTTATTACCTGTTTCTATGGGTATCATTCTCAATCGTTTTTTTCCAAAAACAACCCAACGAGTGACACCCTTTGCACCTCCTGTAGCTGTAATACTAATAACTTTAATTGTAACTAGTATTATCGGACAGGGCAAGAGTATTATTCTTTCCTCCGGACTTCATCTATTGGCCGCCTTAATGGTATTGCACTTACTAGGTTTTGTTTTGGGCTTCTTGCTGTGTTACCTTTTTTTTAAAAACACAAAAGTGGCCAAAACCATTGCTATCGAAGTGGGCATGCAAAATTCTGGTTTGGGAGTGGTGTTGGCTCGAGAAAATTTTAGCCAAGCTGCTGTGGCTATTCCTGCTGCCTTATCGAGTTTAATTCACTCGCTCTATGGCAGCCTTTTTGTTGCCTTATTCAAGGAAAAGTAAGTTAATTATTTCTTTTTGGAGTGGATAATTTCTTCCACAAAAGCCGCACTAATTATGCCCGTTGGGATGGCCACTACCCCAATACCCACCAAGGATATAATTGAAGCAAATACTTTACCACCCACCGTAATAGGAATCACATCTCCATATCCCACCGTGGCTAAAGAGACGGTGGCCCACCACACAGAGGCTGTAATGCTTGAAAATACTTCAGGTTGGGCTTCATTTTCTAAAAAATATATAGCTGAGGCCGAAAAAAGAATGGTCAAAACAGAGAGGAATAATGTGAATTTTAATTCGTTTCTCACAGAAGTTAATGCCTTAACAAAGAGTTTTAATGATTTGCTTTCTCTGCCCAATTTAAAGATACGTGTGAGTCTAAAGAGACGTAAAATTCGGAAGAAACGACCGTCTATAGTTACAAACTGATTGAGATAGAAAGGAAGAATAGAGATGAGGTCTATCAATCCAAAAAAGCTAAACACGTAACCAAAAAGCTCGCGCCATCCTCCTGCTCTGTAATAGATAATGATTCTATATAAATATTCAAAAGAAAATATGATAATCGAAAAGAGTTCAAAAGTAGAAAAGAAATGCCCAAATTTTGTTTTTATAGACACATGAGATTCTAAAATCATCGCAATAATATTAAGGATGATTAGGGTATAGATAAAAAAATCAAATCGAAGGGAAAATTTTTCTTTTTGTTTCATCAATAAATTATTAACTATAAATATAACTTATATCTTTTAAAAGAAAAGTAATTAGAATAATATAGTTATCCCC
>JBMYZB010000076.1:0-8029 GCA_049609945.1 Flavobacteriaceae bacterium | reverse complement strand
ACAATACCTGGAAATTCCTCTAGCAATTGAATGATGGCTTGTATGGAAAAACTATTCCCTGTTGGGTTATTTGGTGTGGGAATAAAAAGCAGTTTTGATTGAGCATTAACCTTACTTAAAATACCATTTACATCTAATTCAAAGTTGGATGTTAAAGGCACATTTATTTGTTTTACACCAAGAATATTGGCCGCTACGGCATACATTCCAAAGGTTGGCGGGACCAGCACAATGTGATCATGCCCAGGTTCACAAACGGCCGTGATAAGGTGTGCAATAACTTCATCGCTTCCATTACTCAAAAAAAGCTGTTCAACTTGACACTTTTTCCATTTTGCCAAGGCCTTTTTGAGCTCCCATTGCATGGGGTCAGGATAGCGATTTACTTCTGAAGGAAATGGATTTTCATTAGCATCCAACAAGATCATTTCCTTGTCTCCTTGAATAAATTCCTGCCGTGCTGAGCTGTAGGGCTGCAACGCCTTGATGGAAGGGCGCAAAAGCGAAGTGAGTTCAAAGGGTTTCATGACAAGTCTTTTAAACGAATGGAAACAGCGTTTTTATGAGCATATAAACCTTCTGCTGCTGCCATTACCTCAATCTCAGGGCCCAAATCTTGCAGGCCTTGATCCGAAATTTTTTGAAAAGTAATGGCCTTGAGAAAACTATCTAAATTTACTCCACTGTATTGCCGGGCATAGCCATTGGTGGGCAAGGTGTGATTGGTGCCTGAGGCATAGTCGCCAGCACTTTCTGGAGTGTAGGGTCCTATAAAAACGGATCCCGCATTTTGGACACCGTCCACATAGGCTTGCTCATTGGCCACCATAATAATATAATGCTCTGGTGCATAAGCGTTAATTAAAGCTATGGCCTCCTTGTCTGAAGACATCAAAATAGCTTTAGAATTGGCCAGAGCCTTTGCCGCAATTTCACGTCTAGGCAGTTGTTTTAGTTGTTCTTCTATGGCTTTTTCAACCTTTGCTAAAAGAGATTCGCTTGTAGTAACCAATACTACCTGGCTATCAGGACCATGTTCTGCCTGAGAAAGTAAATCAGCCGCCACATAGCGCGGATTTGCAGTTGCATCGGCAGCTACAAGCAATTCACTAGGGCCTGCAGGCAAATCGATGGCCACTTGATATTTAGTGGCCCACTGCTTGGCCACAGTTACATATTGATTGCCGGGACCAAAAATCTTATACACTTTGGAATAGAAGCGGTTCCCAAGGTCATGGCGGCAATGGCTTGAATGCCACCCAGGCGGTATATTTTTGTGATCCCACAAAGGGCAGCAGCATATAAAATAGCTGGATTTACAGCCCCGTTTTGATCGGGAGGGGTGCAAAGAATACGTTCTTTACAGCCAGCAATTTCTGCCGGAATGGCTAACATCATAATGGTTGAAAACAAGGGAGCAGAACCGCCGGGAATATAAAGTCCAACGCTTTCTATAGGTCGCTTTTCTTGCCAACAATCTACGCCTTCTTGGGTTGACAAATAGACTTTTTGGGTTTGCTGTGCCCTGTGAAATGTTTCAATATTGAGCCTTGCTCTTGCCATGGCGCGCTTTAGTTCAACAGACACCTCAACTGAAGCAGCAGTAATTTCTGCTTCTGAAACAGCAAAGGATTCTAACGAAACGCCATCAAACTTTTTGGTGTAGTCACTCACAGCTTGATCGCCGTTTTGAGCCACTGCATTAAAAACCTCTCGTACAAGCGGCTCTAAACTCTCATAACTTGCCGTGGGACGTGCCAAAAGGGTTTCCCATTGGCTGGGACTGGGATATTTTATTTGTTCCATCACAATACCATTTTTTCAATTGGACAAACCAAAATATCTTCTGCACCTTCTGCTTTTAGGGCATCTATCACCTCCCAAAAGTCATCTTCGTTAATCACCGAGTGCAACGAGCTCCATCCGGCTTTTGCCAAAGGTAACACAGTGGGGCTTTTTAAAACGGGTAAAATTTTACTCACCGCTTCAATTTTATCATTGGGCGTATTTAATAAAATATATTTCGACTTTTTGGCTCGTAAAACAGCCCGAATACGGAAACGTATTTTATCTATAATGCTGCGCTGTTCTTCCTTTAGCAAAGGAGATTGTACCAAAACAGCTTCTGATTCACTAATCGTGATTACTTCCTTTAAATTATTCTTAAATAAGGTGCTGCCGCTGGATACAATATCACAAATGGCATCGGCAAGGCCAATATTGGGGGCAATTTCCACAGAACCGTTAATGATGTGTAATTCGGCTTGAATTCCTTCCTTATTTAAATATTGCTCAACGGTATTCGGATAAGACGTTGCGATGCGTTTTCCCTGAAGATCTTGAGAAGAAATAAATTCCACTTCTTTGGGCACTGCAATGCAAACCCGACATTTTGAAAAACCAAGTGTTTCTATAACCTCCAAATCCATTCCTTTTTCTTCTAAGGTGTTTTTTCCTAAAATGGCGAGATCTACCACCCCATCACGAAGGTATTGTGGTATGTCGCCATTGCGTAAGAAAAATATTTCTACAGGAAAATTGCGTGCTGCAGCCTTGAGTTGGTCTTTACCATTGTCTATGGCAATGCCACAATTTTTGAGGAGTCTCAAAGAGTCTTCATTGAGTCTACCTGATTTTTGTATTGCAATTCGAATCATTTCATTTTAGCGTTAATAAAAAAACCCGCTTGAAGCTCAAACGGGTTTTTTATGTCTATACACAATCATCTTACCACACGCTTGAGCAGCAGTTGATTTGATGATGATGTGCTTTTTTTATTTTCATTTGTGATGCAAATATATTTATTTAAAATCAAATGATACAAAACTTTTTATTGATTCCCTAAAATTATGGGCATACCCGAATCACCACTGCCTATCACAATCACTTTAGAATTGGGAGATTCAGACAGTTTAAGGGTGGCTTCAATTCCTTTTTCCTGTAAAATCTTATCGGTTAAAGAGGCACTTAAAATGCGGTTAGCCGTAGCCTTTCCTTCTGCATCTATACGCTGTCTTTCAGCTTCTTGCTTTGCTTTTTCCAAACGGAATTCATATTCTAAGGCTTCTTGTTCTTGTCGTAATTTGCGTTCAATGGCTTCTTTAATGGCCAAAGGTAAGGTTACATCCCGAACTAAAACAGCATTGAGTTGAATGTGTTGTGATTCCACATTTTTCATGGTTTCCTCAAAAATTTCGTTTTGAATGGCATCTCGCTTGGTGGAATAGAGTTGCTCGGGTGTATAACGCCCCACAACAGAACGTGCCACTGCACGAATTTGAGGAATCAACACAATGTTGACATAATTTTCTCCTTTAGTTTTATGCAATAAGCCTAACTCAATTAATTTAGGTTGGTATAAGACCGATACATCCAAGGAAATTTCAAGTCCGTTAGAAGATAAGACTTGCATATTGCCTTCAAAAAACTCTTGTTGTTTCACATTATAGATGTACACCTTGTTCCAAGGGGCAATAATATGGAATCCTTCTCCTAGGGGTGGTCCATCGGTTTCAACGCCACCACCAAAGGTTTTAAAAAGTACGCCCGCCTCTCCATAACCAATATTGATGGAAGATTTAGAAATAAAAATGATAATAACAAGGACTAACAAAATAACAGGCAGTCCAATTTTGGGTAATTTTTGCATAATTAAATATATTTAAGTTAACATTCCTCCATCCACATGGAGCACTTGTCCGGTGATATAACTGGACAGATCGGAAGCCAAAAACACACAAGCATTAGCTACGTCTGTTGGGGTTCCCCCACGTTTGAGGGGGATACCGTTTCGCCACCCTTGCACCACTTCTTCTGAAAGTTGAGCTGTCATTTCTGTTTCAATAAATCCAGGAGCAATCACATTGCTGCGGATATTTCTTGATCCCAACTCTAAGGCCACTGATTTAGAAAAACCAATGATTCCTGCTTTTGAAGCGGCATAGTTTGCTTGCCCTGCATTGCCCTTGACACCCACAACAGAGCTCATGTGAATGATACTACCATGACGTTGTTTGAGCATGGTGCGTTGCACGGCTTTGGTCATATTAAATACTGATTTGAGATTAACTTCAATAACCTTGTCAAAATCTTCCTCAGAAATACGCATCAACAAATTATCTTTGGTGATACCAGCATTGTTAACCAACACATCAACGGTACCAAAAGCATCCACAATATCGGCTACCAATTCTTGAGCAGCATCAAAATCAGCGGCGTTTGATTGGTAGGTTTTGGCTTTGACGCCCAAGGCAAACAATTCTTGTTCCAATTCTTTTGCTGGACCTGCAGAAGCACTGAAAGTGAAGGCTACATCGGCTCCGTGTTGAGCAAAAGTTTGGGCAATTCCTCGGCCTATGCCACGGCTTGCTCCAGTGATGAGGGCAGTTTTTCCTGTCAATAATTTCATGATAATACGTCAGCTACTTTTGCTCCAATTTGTGCGGGTGAATCGACCACATGAATACCACATTCTCGCATGATTTTTTTCTTAGCTTCGGCGGTGTCGTCACTTCCACCAACAATGGCGCCGGCATGTCCCATAGTTCGCCCTTTGGGTGCTGTTTCTCCGGCAATAAATCCAACCACAGGCTTGGTGTTGCCCTTTTCTTTTATCCAACGGGCAGCATCAGCTTCCAATTGACCACCAATTTCACCGATCATAACTATACAATCAGTTTCAGGATCATTCATAAACATTTCAACAGCATCTTTTGTGGTGGTGCCAATAATTGGGTCTCCTCCAATACCAATGGCAGTTGAAATACCCAATCCATGAGCCACCACTTGGTCGGAAGCTTCATAGGTGAGGGTTCCTGATTTAGACACAATGCCCACCTTGCCCTTTTTGAAAATAAAGCCCGGCATAATACCCACTTTAGCCTCTCCGGGGGTAATAACCCCAGGGCAATTGGGCCCAATCAAAATGGCATTTCTGGCTTTCACAAATTGATTGGCCTTGGTCATATCGGCCACGGGAATTCCTTCAGTAATGGCAATAATCACTTTGATACCTGCCTCTGCAGCTTCCATAATAGCATCGGCAGCAAAAGCCGGTGGAACAAAAATGATACTGGTGTCTGCATTCAGAGTATTGACCGCCTCTGCAACCGTATTAAAAACTGGTTTGTCTAAATGGGTTTGTCCTCCTTTTCCAGGGGTTACACCTCCCACCACAGGAGTTCCATAATCTATCATTTGTGTGGTGTGAAAGGTTCCCTCGCTTCCAGTAAAACCTTGCACTATAATGCGTGAATTTTTGTTTACAAGTACACTCATTTTAAAAAATATAGTTCAATTTGACTTTGTTTCTTTATTCTTTAATACGTTCCAAATAACTTCCTTTTTCGGTATCTACCTTAATTTTATCCCCCTCATTTATAAACAAGGGTACATTTATCTGGGCTCCTGTTTCAACGGTGGCGGGTTTGGTGGCGTTGGTGGCTGTATTGCCTTTCACCCCAGGTTCCACATGAACTACTTCCAATATAACACTAGCTGGCATATCAACCGATAGCGGCAAATTGTCTTCGGTATTGATCAAAATGGTAACCACCTCTCCTTCTTTTAGCAATTCGGGTACGTCTAAAATCTTTTTTTCCAATTGGATCTGATTATAATCGTCAACATTCATGAAGTGAAACTGATCTCCATCGTTGTAAAGATATTGGTATTTATGGGTTTCTACACGAATATCGTCAATTTTATGGCCGGCAGAAAAGGTGTTATCAATCACTTTTCCGGTGGTCACGCTTTTGAGTTTGGTTCGAACAAATGCTGGTCCTTTTCCAGGTTTTACGTGTAAAAATTCAACAATCTTAAAAATATCACTGTTGTATTTAATACACAATCCTTTTCGGATGTCTGAAGTTGTTGCCATTCGTATTTAATTTTTTTGATAATAGCCTTTCATAAGGCCGCGTTTTGAGTTTCTTAAAAATTGTAATATTTCGTCTCGTTCAGGTGTGGCTTTTATTTCTGTTTCAATAATATCTGCCGCTTGACTATAGTTGTATGGGCTTTGAAACAGGATGCGATAAATATCTTGAATTTGATGTATTTTTTCGGCCTCAAATCCTTTTCGTCTCAATCCAATAGAATTAATTCCTACATAAGACAGAGGTTCACGGGCGGCTTTAACATAGGGAGGCACATCTTTACGTACTAAAGACCCACCAGCAATAAAAGCATAATCACCCACGGTGCAAAATTGGTGAATTGCAACCAAACCAGCAAGTATAACGTGATTGCCAATATCTATATGTCCGGCTAATGTGCTCCCATTAGAAAAAATACAATGATTACCCACATAACAATCATGAGCAATATGAGAATAGGCCATGATAAGACAATGATCACCGATTTTAGTTTTGCCGCGTTCAGATGTGCCTCGATTGATAGTAACACATTCTCTAATGGTGGTATTGTTGCCTATGATGGCTAAAGAATCTTCGTTGTTAAATTTAAGGTCTTGAGGAATTGCACTGATAACGCTGCCTGGAAAAATAGAGCAATTTTCACCAATACGAGCTCCTTCCATGATGGTTACATTAGAACCAATCCAAGTCCCTTCGCCAATTTCAACATTATTGCTGATGGTTGTAAAGGGTTCTATAACCACTTTTTTAGCAATTTTTGCTCCGGGATGTATAAAGGCCAGGGGTTGATTCATGCTTTTATTTTGTCTTTTTTAATCATTTGTGCCATGAGTTCTCCTTCTGAAACCAATTGGTGATTCACAAAGGTTTTGCCTAACATATGGCATATTCCCCTACGAATAGGACTCAACAAATCTAATTTAAATACCATGGTATCACCCGGGTGTACAGGCTTTTTAAATTTAACTTTGTCTATTTTCATAAAAAAGGTGAGGTATTCTTCTGGATTGGGGACAGTGCTCAACAATAAAATTCCCCCCGCCTGCGCCATAGCTTCAATTTGAAGCACACCAGGCATCACAGGCTCTCCCGGAAAATGTCCCACAAAAAAAGGTTCATTCATGGTCACGTTTTTAATCCCTACCACATGAGTGTCTGACAATTCATAGATTTTATCTACCAATAAAAAAGGAGGGCGGTGAGGTAACATCTCCATAATTTGATTAACATTTTTAATTGGCGGCTGTGAAAAGTCAATTTGAGGCGCTTCATTGAGTTTATTCTCTCTTATTTCCATTTGAATTTGCTTAGCAAAAGTTGTATTTATTTTATGTCCCGGTTTGGTAGCAATAATTTTGGCTTGCACTGACATACCAACCAAGACCAAATCGCCCAAAACATCTAGTAGTTTGTGTCTAGCAGCTTCATTGGGATAATGAAGGGTCAAGTTATCTAAAATTCCGTTGGGTTTTACGGAAATCGATTCTTTTTTAAATGCTTTTTTAAGTCGTTCCATAGTGCTTTCTTCTATGGGTTGATCTACATATACTATGGCGTTGTTTAAATCACCCCCTTTGATTAGTCCATGAGTTAGTAATTGGTCTAGTTCATGTAAAAAACTAAAAGTTCGGGCGGGAGCAATCTCAGTTTTAAAATCTTCTATGGATTCTAGTGTCGAATTTTGAGTGCCCAATACGGCCGTATTAAAATCAATCATAACAGCAAGTGACGTTTGTTCATCAGGTATTAAAACCAACTCGCTACCGGTGGCTTTATCTACACAACGCAGGGGCTTTTGGGGCACAAAAACAGTTTTTGATGCCTTTTGCTCTACAGATCCACATTGTTCTAACATTTCTGTAAATCGCACGGCAGATCCATCCAATATGGGCACTTCCGGGCCTGTGAGCAGAATAGTACAGTTGTCTATTTGAACGCCCACCAAAGCTGCCAAAACATGCTCAGTGGTATGCACTTTAACACCATCCTTTTCCAAGGTGGTGCTCCTTTCTGTTTCAGATACATATTGTGCTAAAGCTGGAATAGAAATGGGTGGATCTACATCAGTGCGTACAAATACAAAACCTGTGTTTTCTGGGGCCGGCTGAAAGGTTAGAGACACTTCGGCTCCTGTATGGAGGCCGATTCCTTTG